>NZ_JBHWIV010000011.1:0-161180 GCF_042731675.1 Kitasatospora sp. NPDC059827
GGGCAGCCGCCCCGGCCGGCCGCGCCGTTTCCCGGTGTCGGCGATGGCGGTGGCGGTGGTGTCGGGGCCGCAGTTTCTCATCACCGACCGGCACAATGCGGTCCGGCCCGACCGGGCCGGACGGCGGCCGGAACGACGGACGGAACGGCGACGGAACCGCGGACGGAACGGCGGGTTTCAGGCCGTAACCGTACCGACCGGTACGGTCGGTGGGCTGCGCCTGAACCCCGACCGGGGTGGGCGCCGTAGAGCGGGACGGAACGGGACGGGGGAGGAACGCCGGATGGAAGCGGACGGGCCGGAGGTGCGGGAGTACATCGCGGCCCTGGTGCAGATGGGCGCACCGGTGGTGCCGGGGCCGTCCGGGCTGGCGGTGCCGGCCTGCGGCGCGGCCGAGGTGACGGCCGTCGCCCGGCGGCTGGCGCTGGGGGTGCTGCCGGAGCGCCAACGGCGCGCGGAGCCCACCCCCGGGCTGCTGGGCCTGGCCCGGGCGCTGGTGGTGGACGAGCACCCCTCCGCACCGGGGTGGACGGTGGCCGAGCGCGAACGGCTGGCCGGCTGGGTCGCGGTGCTGATCGAGCACCGGGGCGAGGACGGGGTGCAGGACCTGGTGGAGGCGCTCAACGGCGGCCCGGCGGCACCCGGCACGGACTGAGCCCGGCGCGGCCGGTCCCGGCACGACGGGGCGGCACCCGGCGCCGCGCCGGGTGCCGCCCGGTCCGGGCGTTGGCGGATCGTTGGCAGGTCCTTGGCGGCGCCCGGCAGGCTGATGTCTACCGCCACGGGGGATGTCCGGCGGAAGCCCTGCCATGTGCCCTTGCCCGACCTGAGAGGTAGCGCGTGTCGAAGCAGTCCGTCGCTCCGCCCACGTCCGTCGCCCAGCCGCCCGCGGGCCCCCCTGCCGACCCCGTCGCGGCGCCGGAGCCGGCGCCGGTCCGACGGACCCTCGACCCCGACACCCTGGCCGAGATCCACCGGCTGCACGGCGGCTACCTGTTGCGCGCCCTGCTGCGCAACACCGGTGGCGACCGCGGCAAGGCCGAGGACATCCTCCAGGAGACCCTGCTGCGCGCCTGGCAGCACCCGGAGGCCCTGGCCGCCGGCCCGGAGCACAGCCGCCCCTGGCTGTTCACCGTCGCCCGCCGGATCGCGATCGACCACTACCGGATGGCCGCCGCCCGCGCCCAGGAGGCCATCGGCGAGCCGGTGGAGGACCGCCCGCTCGCCGACGACCCGTACGAGCAGGTGGTGGTCGCCCGGGACATCGCGCTGGCGCTGCGGCGGGTGCAGAAGCACCACCGCGAGGTGCTGGTCGAGCTGCACCTCAAGGACCGCTCGGTGCTGGAGGCCTCGGCGCAGCTGGGGGTGCCGCCGGGGACGGTCAAGTCCCGCAACTTCTACGCCGTCCGGGCCCTGCGGCCGGTGCTGGCGGCCGAGCACGGGTACGCGCCGGCCACCGGCTGAACCCTCCGGCCGAACCCTCTGGCCGAACCCTCGGTAGGAACTCCGGGGGACGGCCGTTGGGCGACCGCTACGCGACCGGACCGTCCACGGCGGTCCGGTCGCCGCCGGGCGCGCACCCGGCCTCCGGTCAGTCCCCGTCCCCGGCGCGCAGGCTGAGCGAGGCCTCCAGACCGGCCGTGAACTCGCTGCGGTGCCCGGCCAGCCGGTCGTGCCGGCGGAACCGCTCCAGCGCCGAGGCCAGCCGCTCGCGCACCTGCGGCGCGCGGCCCCGGGCCACCAGGTGGGCCGCGTAGGACTGTTCGGTGACCGCGTGGAGGTAGAGCAGGCCCGCCTCCTCGCAGGCGGCCAGCAGCCGGTGCCAGGCCAGGTCCGCGGCGTGGTCCCGGACGGTCGGCGGCAGGGCCTGCGCCTCGGTCAGCAGCGACCACAGGTGCACCTGGGTGACCGGGCGGGGCGGCAGCAGCTCCCGGGCCTCCTGGGACAGCCGCTGGGCGGCCGTCGGATCACCGGTCGCCAGACTCACCCAACCCTGGTGGACCAGGGCGTCGACCAGCCGCTTCCGGTCTCCCGACCGGACGGCGAGCGCGGTCGCCCCCGCCGCCAGCCGCTGCGCCCCGGTGGAGTCCCCGAGCATCGCGGTGACCAGGGCCAGCGAGGCCTGGGCCCGCACCCGGGCCGAGGCGGCGGCCGGCCCCTCGGCGGACTCGGCGGCCGCCACCGCGCGCCGGGACGCCTCGGCCGACTCGTGCCGGCGCTCCAGGGCGACCAGCGCCTGGGCCCGGCAGTTGTGCAGGAACGCCACCGCGACCGGGTCCGCGCAGCGCTCCGCCGCGGCCAGGCCGACCTCGGCGCGGGCCAGCCAGTCGGTGAAGCGGCTGGCGCCGTAGTAGAGCGAACCGGTGGTCAGGGCGAGCCGCCAGGCCCGGCCGGGGTCGCTGACGGCGGCCTCGTCGATCAGCACCCGGAGCGCGGGCTCCTCGGCGCGGAACCAGTCGAGCGCGGTGCGGATGTCCACCGCGGGCGGGACGGCCTGCGGGCTCCGGGCGGGCACCCCGGCGTCCTCCTGGCCGGGGTCGAGGTAGCCGCCGCAGTGCTGCAGCGCGGCCTGGTAGTGGTCCAGCAGCCGGGCGCGGGCCTGCTCCCGGAGCTGCTCGGGCTCTTCGGCGAGCAGCTGGACGCCGAACAGCCGGACCAGCTCGGTGCGGTGGTAGCGGCCCGGGGCGGTGCCGGTGAGCAGGTGGCGGGAGGCCAGTTCGCCGAGCGCCCGGTGGGCGGTGGCCGGGTCGGTGTCGAGCAGGGCGGCGGCCGCCTGGCCGTCCACCTCCGGGCCCGGGTGGACGGCCAGCAGGGCGAGCAGCCTGGCTGCCACCAGCGGCAGTTGGCGGTGGCTGAGGAGCAGCTGCTGGCGCAGGCCGGTGCGCTCGTCGAGCTCCAGGGCGGCCAGCCGGCCCTCCTCGTCGGCGAGGTCGGCGACCAGCGCGGCGACCGTCCACTCCGGGTGGGCGGCCAGCCGCGCGGCGGCGATCCGCAGGGCGAGCGGCAGGGCCTCGCAGAGCCGGACGAGTGCGGCGGCGGCGGACGGTTCGGGGCGCAGCCGGTTCGGCGTCAGCAGGTGCTCCAGCAGGGCCAGGGCGTCGTCCTCGGGCAGCGCGGTCAGCCGCAGCAGGGCGGCGTCGTCGGTGGCGACCAGCTTCTCCAGGGAGCAGCGCGCGGTGACCACGGCCGCGCAGCCCGGCCCCTCGGGCAGCAGGTCGGCGAGCTGGTCGGCGTCGGCGGCGTCGTCCAGGACGACCAGCAGCCGGCGGCCCCGGGTGCGCTCGCGGTAGAGCGCCGCCCGGCCGGCCCGAGTGGGCGGGACGGCGCACTCCGGGACGCCGAGGGCGCGCAGGAAGCGGCCGAGGACGGCGCCGGGTTCGGCCGGACCGGCCGGGTCGAGGCCGCGCAGGTCCGCGTACAGCCGGCCGTCCGGGAAGCGGTCGGCGGCCCGGTGGGCCCAGGCGGCGACCAGGGCGCTCTTGCCGGTCCCGGCGGGGCCGACCACCAGGGCCGGTCCGTCGGTGGCCCGGTCGGGGGCGCAGGCGCGGTCCAGCCAGCGGAACTCGGCGGTGCGGCCGATCAGTTCCACGCGCAGCCCGGGCAGCTGCCGGGGGACCGTCGGGAGCGGTTCGGCGGGCGGGGGAGCGGACCCGCCGGCCGCGGCCGGCACCGGGACGGCCGTCGGGGCCGCGGCCGGTACCGCGGCCGGCGCCGGCCGGTCGTCCGCCAGCACCTCGGCGAACGCCGCCCGCAGCGCCGGGCCGGGCCGGATGCCCAGCTCGCGGTCCAGCCGCAGCCTGGTCCGGTGGTAGGCGCTCAGCGCCTCCGCGGGCCGTCCGGCCTGGTGCAGACAGCGCATCAGCAGCGCCACCAGCTCCTCGCGCAGCCCGTCCCGCCGGACGCTCTGCTCCAGCAGCGGCACCGCCGCCGCCCCCGCGCCCTGCCCCAGCCGCAGCGCGGACCACCGGAGCAGGGCCGCCGTCGCGGACTGCTTCAACTGCTCCGCGGTCGCGGCCCGCAGGGGGGTGTCCGGCAGGTCCGCCAGAGCCTCCCCGCGCCACAGCCACAGCGCCTCCTCCAGCAGCGCGACCGCCTCCCCGTCCGCACCCCGGTCGGCGCGGTCGGCGGCCCGCCCGGCCAGCCCCGCGAACCGCAGCGCGTCCACCTCCTCGGCCGGCCCGCTCAACAGGTAGCCGTGGGCCCGGGTGTGCAGCTCGAACGGGGTCTCGGCGAGCACCTTGCGCAGCGCCGCGACGTGCCCCTGCACCGCCGCCCGGGCACTGGCCGGCGCACGCTCGCCCCACAGCAGCTCGCAGAACTGGTCCATGCCGACCACCTGCCCCAGCCGCAGTGCCGACAGCGCCAGCACCGCGCGCCGCTGCGACCCCGCCAGCGTGGCGAGGCCGCCCGCCGCGAGCCGCAGCTCCACCGGCCCGAGCAGCCGAATCCGCACCCGTACCCCCACCTCGTCTCGCCCGATGATCCGACGGCGGCCCCCCGGGACGGAGCAGTCGTCCTGCGCGCACCGGCCCGGTTCGTGCCCGGACGCTCGTCGCCGCGCGGGCCGCCAGGGGTACAGAGTCCCAGGAGGGGCCGGATGGTTGCCTGGGGGAGTGCCCGGGAGTCCCGCAGTGCCACGCAGTGCCCCGCGGCGGCCCGTGGCCGCCGGTCGCTGCCGGTTGCCGCAGTGGTGCCCGGGCCGGATAGCGTGCGGGCATGGACGAGCACTCCGAGAGACACGTGAACGCCCGGTACGAGCGGATGGCCCAGCGGGTCCGCGACGAACTCGCCGCCGCCGGGCTGCCGGTGACGGCCCCCGGCCTGCACCGCGGCCTCGCCACCGGCGCCGAGGTCCGGGTCAGCACCTGGAACCAGCACTTCGGCGCGGCGGACCCGGAAGTGCTGGTCAGCTGGCACGTCAGCCCCCGGCTGCGCGGCCGGGCCGGGGAGGAGGCGCGGCGGGCCGACGGCGAGACCCCGGCGGTCCGGCAGTCGGGCGAGGCCCAGACGGCGATGGCCACCGCGATGATCGCGATCCTCACGGCGGCCGGCTACACCGCGCGCGACCACGGCAACGAGTACGCGCCGTTCGACGTCCAGGTCCTCGCCGGGCCCGAGCGCCGGACCGCACCGGCCTGGGCCGACCGCGAACCGGCCCCGGGCGGGCCGGCCGACGGGCCCGGGAACTGAACCGCGCAAGGATCGGCAACCGAACCGCGCAGGATCGGCAACCGAACCGCGCAGAGCCCGGGAACTGAACCGCGCAGGGCCCGGGAACTGAACCGCGCGGGCCCGCCCCGTCGTCCCTCCCTACGGGGACGACGGCGCGGCACCGGAGGCCGACGACCCCCGACGGGAAGGGGAGCATGGAGATCGAGCTGCTCGGGCCGATGACGGTCCGGCGGGCGGACGGCACGGTGGTCACCCCCTCGGCCCCCAAGCGGCGCGCGCTGCTGGCGGCGCTGGCCGTCCGGCTGAACCAGCCGGTGGGCGCCGAGGAACTGATCGAACTGGTCTGGGACGGCGCCGCGCCGCCGACCGCCCGGGCCGCCCTCCAGGGGCACGTGGCCGCGCTGCGCCGCCGACTGGACGACCCCCGGCTGGTGCTGGGCACCCGCGGCGGCGGATACGTCCTGGAGGGCGACGCGGACCGGGTGGACTTGGTCCGCTTCGGCGCGCTGCACGACCGGGCCGGGGTGCTGCTGCCCGGCTCCGCCGCCCGGCTCGGCGCCGACGACCCGGCCGTCCCGCTGCTGCGCGCCGCCCTCGACCTGTGGCGCGGCCCGGCGCTCGCCGACTGCGGCTCCGAGCTGCTGCGCACCCGCACCCTCCCGGACCTCACCGACCTGCGGCTGCGCACCCTGGACCGGCTGGCCCAACGGCTGCTGCTGGCCGGCCGCGGTGGCGAACTGGTGGCCGAACTCGGCGCGGCCGCCGACGCCCACCCGGGCCGCCAGCCGCTGGCGGCCCGGCTGGTCCAGTGCCTGGAACAGGCCGGCCGCGGCCTGGAGGCCCGGGCCCGGTACGACCACGCGCTGACCCGGCTGTCCGGCCCGCCCGGTCCGGAACTACGGATGGCCGGCGAGCAGTTGGCCCGCCACACCCCGTCCGACCGGCGCTTCGTCGGCCGCAGCGCCGAACTCGCCGGCCTGCACGAGGCCCTGGCCGTCGCCGCCCGGACCGGCCGTCCGATCCTGGTGACCGGTCCGGCCGGAGCGGGCAAGACCGCCCTCGTCCAGCACTGGGCGGCGCAGCGCTTCCCGGACGGCGTGCTCCGCGCCGACCTGCGCGGCACCCACCCGGACGGGCCGCGCGAACCCGCGGACGTCCTGGCCGGGTTCCTCACCGACCTCGGCATCGCCCCCGAGGCCGTCCCCGTCGGGCTGGAGGAACGCGCCGCCCGCTACCGCGCCCTGCTCGCCGACCGCCGGATCCTGATCCTGCTGGACGACGCCGCCGACCACCCCCGGCTCGCCCCGCTGCTGCCCGGCCGGCCCGCGACGGCCGGCTCCGTCCTGGGCCCGGTCGCCGTCGTCACCAGTCGCGACCGGCTGCGCGCACTGCTGCTCCACGAGGACGCCCTGGCGCTGCCGCTCGGCCCGCTCAACGCCCAGGACGCCCGCGCGCTGCTCGCCCGCGCCCTCGGCCCGGACCGCCCCGCCACCGCCCCGCAGACCGCCGCCGAACTCGACGAACTCGCCGAACGCTGCGACCGGCTGCCGCTGGCCCTGCGCCTGGCCGCCGCCCGCCTGGCCGCCCGCCCGGACTGGACCCCGGGGGACCTCGCCGCCGAACTCGCGGACGAGCAGACCGGCCTGACCGCCCTGGCCGGCGTCGGCGGCGGGCCCGACCCGAGCGGCATCACCGCCGCCCTGGACCGCACCTACCGGACCCTGCCGCCCGCCGCCGCCCGGCTGTTCACCCTGCTGGGACTGCACCCCGGCGCGGTGATCGACACCGCCACCGCCGCCGCGCTCGCCGACCTGCGGCCCGCCGCCGCCCGCACCCTGCTGACCGCGCTCGACGCCGTCCACCTGCTCGCCGAGACCGCACCCGGCCACTACGCCCGCCGCGAGCTGGTCCGCCGCTACGCCGCCGGACAGGCCGCCGAACTGGACTGCGAGGAACGGTTCGGCGCCCTCGACCGGCTGATCGCCCACTACCTGGAGCTGACCGCCCCGTGGGGCCCGGACGGCAGCGGCGGCGGCGGCAGCGGCGGCGGCCACGGCGACGGCGGTGGCGACGGTGCCCGGCCGGCGGCCTGGTTCCGCCGGGAGGAGAGCGCGCTGCACGCCGTCGTCCTGTGCGCCGAGCAGTACGGGCGCACCGGCGCCGCCTGGCTGCTCGCCCACCGGATCGGCCGGCTGTACGAACTGTCCGGGGACACCGGCGGCGAGGACCGGGCGCACCGGCGGGCCGTCGCCGAGACCGGGCTGCGCGCCGCGAAGGCCGCCCGGGACGACGCGGCGCTCGCCCGGCTGGGCACCGACCTGGCCGTCCTGCACGTCCACCGGGCGGCCCACCGCACTGCCCTGGAGCAGCTCGGCGCGGCCGTCGCGGCCGCCGACCGGGCCGGGGACGCGCTGCTGCGCCACCACTGCCGCAGCCGGGTGGCGGCCGCCCTGGCCCGGGCCGGGCAGTACGACCGGGCGGTGCCGCTGCTCACCGAGCTGGTGACCGCCGCCCGCGCCCCGGCCGCCGGGCACCTGCTGGTCGGGGCGCTCACCGAACTCGCCGAGGCCCTGGTGCGGGTCGGGGCCCCGGAGCAGGCGCTGGCGCACGCCGACGAGGCGGTCCGGATCGCCACCGACCGTACGGCCCGGGGGCGTTCGGGCCCCGCCCGGCCGGGCGCGGAGCGTTCCGGTACCGGCGAGGGGGTCCGGACCGACCGCGCGGCGGTGCTCGCCACCCACGGCCGGGCCCGCGCCCTGCACGCCCTCGGCCGCCGGGACGCAGCGCTGTCCTCGGCCCGGCTCGCCGTCGCCCTCGGCCGCACCGTCGGCGACCCGGCCGTGGAGGCGCGCTCGCACGGGCTGCTCGCCGACCTGCTGTTCGCGCTCGGCCGCAGCGTCGAGGGGACGGAGGCCCGACGGCAGGAACGGGCGCTGGCCGCGGGGGAGCGCTGAGCGGGGGTCCTGAGGGGCGCTCAGGGGGCCGCTGGGGCCCCGGCGTGGTCGAGGGAATGGTCGAGGGCGTGGTTGAGGGAGTGGGATAGGAAGTGCACAACTGCCTCCCGGGCCACCGGGGTAGGCGGAACTACAGGCGGTTCCGCTGGGCGGTTCCGCCCGCCGGGCGCCCGTCCCCCCGGCATCCCCGCAGGCCGCGGCCGGGTACGCGCGGTCCGTCCCACGGGGCATACTTCTGCCTGAGACGATCTGCCCGGCGTGCGGCCCGGCAGAACTGCGGCGGAACTGTGCGAGCGCGGACCAGGGGGCGGGGCGGGCAGATGGTGGTTGCGAGCGGAACCGGGGAGTTCGGCCATCTGCTGGCCGGCCACCGGGTGACGGCCGGGCTGACCCAGGAGGACCTGGCGGCCACCGCCGGGGTCAGCCTGCGGGCCCTCGGGGACATGGAGCGCGGCCGCACCCGAGGACCGCAGCGGCGCACCGTGCAGGCGCTGGCCGCCGCCCTGGGCCTGGACGGCCCGCAGACCGCCGCGCTGGAGCGGGCCGCCCAGTCCGGCCGCCCCCGGGGCGTGCGGCAGGTGCCCCCGCAGGGCCCGGCGATCGGCGCTGCGAGCCCGTCGGCCACCGGCCCCGGCGGACCGTCCGCCGCCCCTACCGGACCGTCCGCCGGGCCGTCCGCCGGGCCGCACCTGGCCGCCGGGGCGCCCGGGCCGGGTACGGCCCCGGACCAGGCACCGGCCGGCGGCCCCGGGCCCCGGACCGACCCGCCGGTGCCCGGCGCCCTCGCCCTGCCGCGCGACCTGGCCGACTTCACCGCCCGCGAGCAGGCCCTCGCCGACCTCGCCGCCCTCACCGCGGACCGGCGACCCGCCCACCCCCGGGTGGTGCTGATCAGCGGCCAGCCCGGCCTGGGCAAGACCGCCTTCGCCCTGCACGCCGCCCACGCCCTCGCCCCGGCCTTCCCGGACGGCCAGCTCTCGCTGGACCTCGGCGGCATGGCCGCCACCCCGCTGCCCGCCCGGGAGGCGCTCGGCCAGGTGCTGCGCGCCCTCGGGGTCAAGGACGGCGCGGTGCCCGCCGGGACGGAGGAACGGGCCGGACTGTTCCGCGCCCTGGTGCGCGACCGCCGGCTCGTCCTGGTGCTGGACGACGCCGTCGACGAGAGCCAGGTGCGCCCGCTGCTGCCCGGCGCCGGCCCCGCCGTCACCATCGTGACCAGCCGGCACGCCCTGCCCGGCCTGGAGGCCGTGCACCGGCTGCGGCTCGACGTGCTCTCCCCGGTCGAGGCCACCGCCCTGCTGGCCCGGATCGCCGGGCCGGAACGGGTCGAGGCCGCGCCGTCCGCCGCCGCGGACCTGGCCCGGCTGTGCGGCTACCTGCCGCTCGCGCTGCGGATCGCCGGGCAGCGGCTGGTGGCCCGGCCGCAGCAGCCGGTGGCCCAACTGACGCGCCAGCTCGCCGCCGAGGAGAACCGCCTGGACCTCCTGGAGACCGGGGACCTGGCGGTCCGTCCGGCCTTCGAGCTGTCCTACCGCAGGCTGCCCGACGAAGCCCGGCTGGTGCTCCGGCGCTGCGCGCTGACCGCCGGGCAGGACTTCACCGCGGCCGTCCTGGCGCACTACGCGGGGCTGTCGGCCGGGCGCACCGAGCTGGTCCTGGAGCAGCTCATCGACGCCGGCCTGGTGCAGCCCGCCACCCCGGAGCGCTACCGGCTGCACGACCTGGTGCGGCTGTACGCGGGCGAGCGGCTGGCCGCCGACGAGCCGGCCGGGGCCGTCGCCGAGGCCCGTACCGAGGCCGGGCGCCGGCTGCTGCGCGAGGCGGCCGAGCACGGCCTGCGCTTCGACCCGGACGCCTCGGCCGGTAGTTCCGCCGACGATCCGGCGCTGCTCCTCACCGAGTCGGCCCGCTGGCTGGAGGAGGAGCACCCGGAGTGGCTGGCCGCGCTGTACCGGGCCCAGCGGGAGGGCCGCCACCGGGAGGTGATCGACACCGCCGAGGCCATGCACTGGTTCTCCGACCGGCTGCTGAGCTGGGACCTCTGGGGCGAGGTGTTCCAGCTGTCGGTGGACGCCGCCCGGGCCTGCGGCGACCGGCGGGCCGAGGCGGTGCACGTGAACTACCTGGCCTGGACGTACATCACCTGTCTGCACCGCTACCAGCGAGGCATCGAACTCGCCGGTGAGGGGCTGGAGTTGGCCCAGGAGCTGGGAGACCACGAGCAGCAGGGCTGGGCGCTCACCTACCTCGGCTCCGGGCTTCGGCAGCTGCGACGCCACCGGGAGGCGAGCGAGAGCTACCAGCGGGCGGCGGACGCCTTCGCCGAGGTCGACAACCGGGCCGCCATGATCGGACGGCTGGTCACCCTGCGCGGGGCGGCGACCTGTCTGCGCGAACTGGGCCGGGCCGAGGAGGCGGTGGACGTCCGCCGCCGCGCGCTGGCCGGCGCGCTGGAGCTGGTGGAGCGCTGGTCCTCGCCGCTGATGCACCTGCTGGCGGCCATGACGGCGCACGAACTCGGCCAGGACCGGGCGGCGTTGAAGCGCTGGCCGGCCGCCGAGAAGGCCTACCGGCAGGCCCTGGTGCACTACGAGGCGGTCGGGCGCCCGGACAGCATGACCAAGGCGCTGACCGAGCTGGGCACCGCGCTGATCGAACAGGGGCGGGCGGACGAGGCCCGCGAGATCCTCACCGATGCGCTCACCGACCTGAGCGCGGACGGCCGCCCGGGCCGGGCCGTCGCGCCGTAGCGACGGTCCGGCCGGAGCGGCCGGTGCAGGACCAGGACGTCCGGTCCGGGATCGCGTCGTCCGGTCCGGGGTCAGATCCCGGGTCAGATCCGGGTGTCCTCCACCACCGGCAGCCCCTGGTCGTGCTGGACGGTCCGCTGGTTCTGCTGGGCCGGGGCGTTGCCGGTGCGCGGCGCCACCTTCACCGGCTTCTTCCCGCAGAAGGCCGGCTCCAGCGCGTTCATCAGGCCCTGGGTGACCGAGCCGTTGTTGGAGGCGTTGGCGAAGACCACCACCGAGCGCCGCCCGTCCGGGGTGGCGAAGGACTGGGTCTGGAAGCCCTGGACGATGCCGCCGTGCCCGTACACGTCGCCGCAGGTCAGCGAGATGCGGCGGAGCCCCAGCCCGTAGGAGATCTTGGCGGTCGGGGTCGGGATGGCGGCCTCCATCTGGCGCAGCGAGTCGTCGGAGACGAGCCCGCCGTCGCCGCCGGCCATCAGCGCGCCGAGGAAGCGGTCGAGGTCCGAGGCGGTGGAGATGACGGCTCCGGCGGCCCACACCCAGGAGCCGTTCTGCTCGGTGGAGTCCAGCAGCGGCTTGGTGCGGTCGTCGTTGGTGAGGTAGCCGGTGACGTGGTCGCCCGCGATCTTCTGGTCGGGGACCACGAAGGAGGTCTGGGTCAGGCCGAGCGGCTCGATGATCCGCTCGCGCAGCACGTCGGCGTAGGGGCGGCCGGTGAGGTTCTCGACGGCCATGCCCATCAGCACGAAGTCGGTGTTGGAGTAGGAGTAGCGGCTGCCCGGGGTGTACTGCTGCCCGTGCTTGACGGACATGGCGACCATCTGGGCGGGGGTGTAGACCGTGCTGCGGATCCGGGCCTCGAAGGCGGCGGTGGTCTCCTCGCCGGCCTGCTCCAGCAGGTCGTTGGTGTGGTCGTAGATGCCGGCCCGGTGCTCCATCACCTGGCGGCCGGTCATCGCCCAGCCATCCGGGAGGGTGCCGGCCGGCAGGTAGTCGCGCAGCGGCTTGTCGAGGTCGATCCGGCCCTCCTGCGCCAGCTGCATCACGAGAACGGCCGTGAACATCTTGCTGTTGCTGCCGACCCGGAACCTCCACGAGGAGTTCATCGGGGTCCCGTCCAGATCGGCCTTGCCGACGGTCAGGGAGCGGGTCCGGTCGTCGTCGCCGTGGTCGCTGATCACGGCGAAGGCGCCGGGGGCGCCGGCGGCGGTGGTGGCTTGAAGCGCGCTCTGCACCCCCGCGGTGTCGGGGGCGGGCAGGGCCGGGCCGTCCTGGCCGGCGGCCAGGGCGGGTACGGCTCCGGTGGCCGCCAGGACGGCAGCGGCGGCGGCCACCGCGAGCGGACGCAGCAGACGGGTCTTCGCCATGTTCCTCGGCTCTCTCGTGCGCTGACGCGGTGTCGGATCGCGTCGGGTCGATGATCACTATCACCGGTTCGGACGGTCGGTGGCAATGTGAACCTTCGTGCCCGCTTCGTCCGTTGTCGGGCCGTTTTGCCGGGGCACGGTCCGTTCTCCGGCCCGGGGGCAAGGTTTTACCTCCCGTCATCTACCCGCGTTGACCACCGCGACCGCATGCTGTTCGGGCTGCTCCGTTCGGCGTGTCCACGTCGGCCGCGCCGGCCTGGTCGTCCGCGCGGGCCGCGTCGGCCAGGTGGACCACGCCACCTGACGCGTCCGCTCCCCGGCGCCTCCGCACGCCGACCTCCCCCTCACCGACCATGGAGTCCCCATGCCCCTGGCCACCTTCGCGCGCCGTGCCGGCGCCCTGCTGCTCGTCGGCGCCGGCCTGATATCCGCCTCCGGCGCCGCCCACGCCGACGCCGTCGCCGGCGGCTACTCGACGATCGTCTTCCCGGACCAGGACCACAGCGCGGTCTACGGCCTCATCAACGCGGCCACCAAGTCCGTCGACGTGACGATGTACGAGCTGCGCGACACCACGGCCGTGAACGCCCTGATCGCCCGGCAGCGCGCCGGCGTGCGGGTCCGGGTGATCCTGGACGGGAAGCACGGCTCGGTCAACGGCGCCGCCTACTCCGCGCTCAAGGCGGCCGGCGTCGGCGTGACGTACTCCTCCTCGGCGTTCGTCTACACCCACCAGAAGACCGTCACCGTGGACGGCGCCAAGTCGCTGATCCTGACCGGGAACCTGGACGCCACCTACTACTCCAGCAGCCGCGACTACGGGGTCGTCGACACCGACGCCAACGACGTCGCCGCGATCGAGCAGGTCTTCGCGGCCGACTACGCCAAGACCTCGATCACCCCCTCGGACGGCGACAACCTGGTCTGGTCGCCCACCGACTCGCAGGACCGCCTGCTGGCGCTGATCAACGGCGCCCAGACCTCGCTGGACGTCCAGGAGTTGGAGTTCGGCGACCCGGCCCTGGTCGACGCCGTCACCGCCGCCGCCAACCGCGGCGTCACCGTCCGCGTCGTCGGGATGAGCCCGGACACCTACGGCTCCTCCTTCGACCAGGTCACCGCGGCCGGCGCCAAGGTGGTCACCTACTCCTCCACCACCGGCCTGTACATCCACGCCAAGGCCATCGTCGCCGACTACGGCACGCCCACCGCCAAGGTGTTCGCCGGCTCGGAGAACTTCTCCGACAACTCGCTGAACAACAACCGCGAGCTGGGCCTGATCGTCTCCGACTCCGGGGTGCTCAGCACGATCGAGTCGACCTTCGCCACCGACTTCGCCAACGGCACGCCGTACTAGGCCCTGTCCGGCCCGGACCGGTTCGGTCGGCACTCCGGGTAGCTCAGTCACCTCCCGTCCGGGCGGTCCCGCCGGGGCCGCCCTCCACCCGAGGAAACGTCATGACCTCGTCCGCGAAGCCCCTGAACGACGCCCCCCGTCCGCGCTCCCGCTCCCGCCGCACCGCGACCGCGATCGGCTCGGCCGTCGCACTGGTCGCCGCCTCGGCCGGGCTGTGGGCCGCCACCGCCAGCACCGCGCAGGCCGCCGGGCTGCCCACGCCCGACCACATCGTGGTCGTGGTGATGGAGAACCACGCCTACAGCCAGGTCATCGGCAGCAGCAGCGCCCCCTACCTCAACAACACCCTCAAGGCGGGCGGCGCCAACCTCACCCAGTCCTTCGCCATCACCCACCCCAGCGAGCCGAACTACTACGCGCTGTTCTCCGGCTCCACCCAGGGCCGGGTCGACGACAGCTGCGTGACGGTCGGCGGCTTCCAGGCCCCGAACCTGGCCTCCGAGGTGCTCGCCGCCGGGAAGACCTGGGCGAGCTACAACGAGACCCTGCCCAGCCAGGGCAGCACGGTGTGCAGCAGCGGCAAGTACGCGCAGAAGCACAACCCCTGGTTCGGCTTCGGCAACGTCCCGCTCAGCAGCGCCAAGACCTTCGCCCAGTTCCCGACCGACTACACCACGCTGCCCAACGTGTCGTTCGTGATCCCGAACCTGTGCAGCGACATGCACGACTGCTCGGTCGGCACCGGCGACACCTGGATCAAGAACAACCTCGGCGCGTACGCCGCCTGGGCGCAGAGCCACAACAGCCTGCTCGTCGTCACCTTCGACGAGGACAACAGCCTGTCCGGCAACCGGATCCCGACCCTGGTCTACGGTGCCCACGTGGCGCCGGGCAGCAGCAGCTCCACCACCTACAACCACTACAACGTGCTGCGCACCCTGGAGGACCTCTCCGGGGCGAGCGGCCACGCGGGCAACGCGGCCGGCGTGACGGACGTCACCGGCATCTGGAACTGACCCCGCGCGCCCGCCGCGCACCCCGGACCGGCGACCGCCCCGCGGTCGCCGGTTCCGCCGCTCCCACCGCCGCTGGCGGGGTCGGGCGTCCGGCTGGTATCGATAGGGGCGTGCGATTCGAACAGGTGCCGATGCCGGACCAGGTGGGGGAGCGTCCCCGGGACGCCCGCGGGTACCCGGTGCCGGCGATCACGCCGTGGCAGGACGGGCAGCCGCAGTTCGCGCTGACCGACCACGGGCGCAGCGCCGACTGCGCGCTGGAGCGCCGCTGTTCGGTGTGCGGCGCCGTCATGCCGCGCGGTCCGGTCTGGCGGGTGGTCGGTCCGGCGGAGAGCGCCGCGATGGCGGCGGCGCTCGGGTCCGGGCACCCGTACCGCAACCTGGCGCCGACCATGGAGGGCCCGGGGCACCGCGCCTGCATGCTGTACGCGTCGATGGTGTGCCCGTACCTGGCCCGGCCCAACGCCCGTCGGCGGGTGAGTGCCGAGGGCGCGGGGGAGGGGCTGACCGCCGCCGCCGTGCGCGGTGCGGCGCGCGGCGGGACGGGGGCGGTGGTCGGGTTCGGCGACTACGAGTACGCGGTCACCGAGGAGCGGGTGCTGTTCCGCTTCCTCGACCTGGTCGAGTTCCTGCCGCACGAGTCGGCCGACGAGCACCTCGCGGAGCTGCGCGCCGAGTTGGCGCGCCCGGCCTCGGATCAGGGCCGGTAGACCGGCAGGCCCTTGAGGGTGGAGACCTGGGCCGGGGCCGCCGAGCCGTCGGCCGGTACGGTGCTGACGCCGTCCGGGGTGCGGGCCGCGACGGTCCTGCCGTCGGGGGACCACGCGGGCTCGGTGTAGTCCGTGGTGGCCGAGGGGGTGAGGTCCTTCTCGGCCGTCCGGTCGTGCTCGGTGGAGCGGGTGAACAGGTGGTCGTGGCCGTTCACCGAGCGGACGAAGACGATGGTGCCGGCGTCCGGGGACAGCGCGGGCTGGGAGCCCTTGCCGATGTCCCGGGTGGCCGGGCGGATGTAGTCGTCGTAGATGTACACCTCGCCGGCCGGGGTGTTGGCGTACGCGATGTCGGCCTGCTGCCCGCCCGCGTTGGCCCAGGTGTTGCCGGTCTGCGGCGGCTGCGGGGCGCCGGCCGCGTCGCCGGCCTCGGAGTTGTGCGGGGCGAGCTCCTCGACGGCGCCGCCCTTGGCGGGCACCTTCTCCAGCCGCAGCACGCCGCCCTTGTCGGCGGTGAACACGATGTTGTTGTAGCGGTCGGTCTCGTCGGGCACCGCGCCGCCGCTCGGCCCCTTGTCGGCGTGCTGCCAGGTCGGGTGGGACCAGGTCTCGCCGCCGGGGGCCTTGGCGAGGGTCGCCTTTCCGCTGCCGTCCGGGGCGGCGGTCAGCAGGTTGCCGTTGCCGTCGACGAAGACGACCTTCTTGCCGTCGGGGGACCACGCGAGGTCGCGCACCACGGTGCCGAAGTCGACGGTGGTGCCGTTCATCGCGACCGTCCGGGTGCCCGTGCTGATGGTCAGGTGGTTGGCCGCGGAGGTGCCGTTGACCTCCTTGCCGCCCGGCGCCGGGCTGGCGGAGTGCGATCCGCCGCCCGGCGCCGCCGTGACCGGGGCGCCGGTGGCGGCGGTCGAGCCGGAGTCGCCGTTCTCGGGGCCGCAGGCGGAGAGCAGGACCGCGCCCGCGGTCGTCATCAGGGCGATGGCGGCGGCGGTGCCGAATCTGTTGCGCACGGACATCTCTTGGTCCCCCTCGGTGGTGCCTGTCGCTTCGACAAGGAGGTTCCCAGTCCGAGGTCCGCGGCCGGTGCGGGCTTCGTCACAGCCTTGGAACAGTGCGGACGAAGCCGTCCGACGCCACGTCAACCGCCGCTGCTCGCCCGGTCGGTAGCGCTCAGAGGCCCAGCTCGGTGAGGCCCGGGTGGTCGTCCGGCCGGGGGCCGGCCGGCCAGTGCAGGAGCCGCTCCCCGGGGGCGATCGGCAGGTCGTTGATGCAGGCGAGCCGGCGGGCCATCAGGCCGTTCGCGTCGAACTCCCAGTTCTCGTTGCCGTACGAGCGGTACCACTGCCCGGCGTCGTCGTGCCACTCGTAGGCGAAGCGGACGGCGATCCGGTCGCCGTCGTGCGCCCACAGCTCCTTGACCAGGCGGTAGTCGAGTTCGCGCTGCCACTTGCGGGTGAGGAAGGCGGCGATCTGCTCGCGGCCGATGAGGGACTCGGCCCGGTTGCGCCAGCGGCTGTCGGGCGTGTAGGCGAGGGCCACGCGCTGCGGGTCGCGGGTGTTCCAGGCGTCCTCGGCGGCGCGGACCTTGCGGTGGGCGGACTCCTCGGTGAAGGGGGGTAGGGGAGGGCGCTGTTCGGTCACGGGATTCTCCTCGGGAACGGGCATTCCGCCGGTGAGAACGATCGTTCTCACGTCAGTCGCTACCCTAGGAGAATCATCGTTCTCACGCAAAGGTCACGGCAGATGGAACAGGTGGACCCGCGGACCCGGATCCTCGACGCGGCCGAGGAGCTGTTCTACGGGCGGGGCGTCCAGGCGGTCGGGATGGACGCCGTCCGGGCCGCCTCCGGGCTGACCATGCGCCGCGTCTACCAGCACTACCCGTCCAAGGACGAGCTGGTCGAGGCCTACCTGCGACGGCGCGACGCGCGGTGGCGGGCGAGCCTGGCCGTCCACGTCTCCCGGGCCGGCGGCACGCCCCGGGACCAGGTGCTCGCGGTCTTCGACTGGCTCGGCCGGTGGTTCGCCGAGCCCGGGTTCCGCGGCTGCGCCTTCGTGAACTCCTTCGGCGAGCTGGGCGCCACCAGCCCCGCCGTCGCGGCCGCCGCCCGGCACCACAAGGCGGAGTTCGCCGGCTACCTGGCCGGCCTGGTCGACGCCGCCGGCGCCCCGCCCGCCACCGCGGCCCAGCTCGCCCTGCTGGCCGAGGGCGCGATCACCGTGGCCGCCGTGCACGGGGACCCGGAGGCCGCCGCCGACGCCCGGGCGGCCGCCGCCCTCCTGCTGGACGCGGCGGTACGCGCACGGAGCTGAACGCGGGGGCCGCCCCGGGGTCGGGGTCCGGGCCCACACTCCCGGACCCCGGACCCCGGGCCGGCGGGTGGGGGCGGCTCAGCCGATGGTGTAGCCGGAGCCGTAGGCGGTGATGGTGAACGGGCCGTCCAGGTCGTAGTTGCCGGTGGCGGCGATCCGCCGCAGGCACTCGACCCGGTCGACGGACTTGCGCCATTCCTCGGCGGTGGAGGAGTTGGCCGGGTTGTTCAGGTCGTCGATCCGGACGTCGAAGAAGGCGTCCAGCCAGGCGCGCTCGCCGGCGGCCGAGGGCGCACCGACCTTGGCCGTGGTCCGGCCGATCAGCGCGGGCAGGGCGTCGTACTCGCCGCCGTTCCCGTGTTGGATGGAGGCGTCGTAGAGCTCGGCGCGGGCCAGCGCGGTGGTGAGGCCGAGCCGGTCGGCCTGGTCCATGGCCGGGGTGAAGTAGCGCTGGTCGACCTGGTCGTCCTGGACCTGCCGGAAGGCCGGGTCCTGGGCGGCCTGCTGCCAGGCGGCGATGTAGTCGGCCTCGGGCAGGCCGCCGGTGTCTCCGCTGCCGGCGGCGGCCAGGCGCTCCAGTTCGGGGATGAAGCGGGCGAGCGGGTTGTCGGGGGCGACGGCGGTGTAGGCGCGGACCACCTTGAGGGCGTCGCCGTCGTTGGTGGTGAACCCGGCCCGGCCCGCGGTGACGCCGCGGCCGTCGTTGATGTTCTCCGCGTAGCCGTACTGGATGGTGGTGGTGCTGTTCTCGAAGACGCTGACCAGCTGGTCGGCGCGGCGGCGCTGGTCGGGGGTGAGCCCGCCGGCGGTCACCCGGGGGGTGGTGCCCGCCTGCCGGGCGGCGGCCGCCGGGGCGGCGGGCTGCTCCGGTGCGGCCTGGGCCGGGTCCACGGCCCAGGCGCCGCAGGCGGCGGTGGACAGGAGGAAGGCGGCGAGCGCCGTCCCGGCGGTCACGGCCCGGGTGGTGTTCCTGGTGCTCCTGCGGGAGGTGCTGCGGTCCATGGGGAAGTCGTCCTCTCGGTGGGGGGAAGAGGTCGTGCTCGGATCCGACGATTCGTTGTTAGGAAACCTTCCTAACGATGGGCATTGAACCACCAGCCGATGCCCACGCCAAGCCGTCGGGCGGGGTGGAATGCGGTGCGGGTACGTCCCTTGCGCCCCACACGCCCCTCGTTTATCGCCCGTTGATCGCCGCCGCCTAGCGTCGGGGGCATGGACGACAGGACGGCCGAGCGGCCGAGGGTGGCGCCCGAGGGGCGGATGACCGAGCAGGACGCCGAGCGGTTCCGGCAGTTGCTGGCCGGGTTGGAGAACTCGCTGGCGGCGGACCGGGAGGTGGCGGGGCGTGAGGCCTGAGGCCGCCGAGCCGCGCGGCCCGGTGGCGGTGCTGCCGCTCTGGCGGCGCGCGGAGGAGTACCGGGACGCGAACCGGCCCGGGGTGCTGCGGGGGCACCCCGGGCCGGTGGCGTCGGATCAACCGGAACCGGAACCGGAACCGAAGGGGGCACCGGAGGCGGAGGAGGCGCCGGTGCCGGAGGCGAACTGAGCGATCGTCAGCAGTCGCACCCGCAGTCGCAGCCGTCGCAGCCGCAGGAATCGCAGCAGTCGCACCCGCACTTGCCGCACTCGCAGCAGCTGGGGTCGCAGCAGTCGCAGGCGCTGCAGCAGTCGTGCCGCTCGCAGAAGCCCTTGCGGCGCTCCCGGCTGAACGGGTCGTCGTGCTCGCAGCAGAGCAGCTGGCAGGAGCAGGCCATCAGGGCCCACACCGCGCACCCGGCGAGCAGGTTGCGCGGGTGCGGCGGCTTCCCGCCGATCGGCGGGCCGAAGCCCGGACCCTGGGGCACCCACGGGGGAACGGGCGCCTGGCCGGGCGGCGTCTGGCGCGGCGGCGCGTCCTGCGGGTGTTCGGCGCCGGCGTGCTCGGCGCCGGTGCGCTCAGCGCTGGCGTGCTCGGTGGTGGCGTGTGCGGCGCCGGCCGGCCCGCGGCGGCAGTTCGCCGCGTGCCCGGCCCGGCCGAAGACCCGGTCCACCGCGGTCTCCGTCTCGTGGGCGAGCAGGACGTGCACCAGGGCCCGGTCGGTGAGCTCGACCTCCCGCAGCGCGAGCCGGATGCCGTGCACGGCGTCCCGGCAGAGCCGTTCGGCCTCGGCGCGGTCGGTGCCGGTGGCGGTCAGCGGGTTCCAGGCGCCCGAGGCGGCGTCGGCCGCCTGGTCCTCGGCGGCGTCCAGCAGGTGGGCGAGCCGTCCGAACAGCCGCCCGGCCTCGGCGAGCGGGGCGGCGTTGCCGGGCCGCCCGGCGATCACGGCGGTGTGCGCGAAGGCGGCCGAGGTGGCGGTCTCGGTGGGTTCGGTGACCAGCAGCACGGAGCCGCCGGGCCGCAGCGAGCGCTCCAACTCGCCCTGCCGGGAGGCGGCGTCGAGCAGCACGGCGGTGTCGAAACCGATCGTGGAGGCGCTGCCCGCGCTCTGCCGGTCCCAGCGCCTGGTCACCGCGCGGGCCCCGGCGGCGACCGGGCGGCGGGCGAACACGCCGTCCCGGTCCTCGACGTGGTCGCGGATCTTCACCGAGGCGAGCGTGAGCGAGACGGCGGCCGCCAGCCGGGCGCCCTCGCCCTTGGCGACGGAGGCCGTGCGCATGCCGCGCAGCGGGCAGGGCCCGGCGGTGCGGCGCCAGTTGGTGTCGGTCGGGGCGGCCTGGGCCTCGACCAGGACGGAGATGATCAGGCCGTCGTAGTTGGTGGCGGTCCGGGCGAGCTGCCCGTGGTCGTCCCGCAGGGCGAGGCAGAGCCCGCACAGGTGCGCCATCCAGGAGGTGCGGAGGCCTTCGGACAGTCGGTGGCTGCACGGTCTGATGATGCCGAACACGATCGTTGCTCCCCCTCGCCGGTGGGCCGCGGAAGGGCCCCTCGGGCCGCTGACCGGCCCCTTTGTCGGCGGACATCATATGATCACCGGCTCGACATCGGCCGACGGGCGACCGAACCGAGGCCGCCCCGAGACCGAGCCGCCGTCAGACCTCCACAGTTCCCGGAGAACTCCCGGGAAGATGATCCCGTATCCGGGATAGCATCACGGATATGGGAATCGACACCGCCGCCGACGAACGGCTGGCACAACGGCTCGCCGAGTTGCGGGTCGAACGCGGCTGGACGCTGGAGGAGTTGGCGCAGCTGGCCGACGTCAGCCGGTCCACCCTCTCCCGGGTGGAGCGGGCCGAGGTCAGCCCGACCGCCGCCCTGCTCGGGCGACTGTGCACCGTGTACGGGCGGACCATGTCCCGGCTGCTCGCCGAGGTGGAGTCCGGCCCCGCCCGGCTGGTCCGGGCCGGGGAACAGCAGCTCTGGCGCGACGAGGCCACCGGCTTCGTCCGCCGCTCGGTCTCCCCGCCGCACGGCTCGCTGCACGCCGAGATCGTCGAGGGCCGGCTCCCGGCCGGCGCCGACATCGCCTACGACCGCCCCTGCCTGCCCGGGCTGGAACACCACCTCTGGCTGTTCGACGGGCGGTTGGAGCTCACCCTGGACGGCGAGGCCGAACTGCTCGGCCCCGGCGACTGCCTGCGCTACGGCTCCGGCAGCATGCGCTTCCGCAGCCTCGGCCCCGGCGAGGCCCGCTACGCCCTGGTGGTGGTCGAGTCATGAGCACCGCCACCGGCCCGATACCGGAGCGGGCGGGCAAGCTCCGCTTCGACGCCGCCGGGCGCCGCGTCCTGCTGGTCTGCGTCGCGGGCGGCTTCACCACCCTGATCGACCAGTCCGTCCTGAACACCTCCATCCCCGCCCTGCGCGAGGCCCTGCACGCCCAGCCCGCCCACCTCCAGTGGATCGTCGCCGGGTTCTCGCTCGCCTTCGGCCTCGCGCTGATCCCCGGCGGACGCCTCGGGGACGTCAAGGGCCGCAAGTGGTTCTTCGTCACCGGCCTGGCCCTGTTCACCGCGGTCAGCCTGGTCTCCGCGACCGCCACCGCCCCGGAGGTGCTGATCGCCGCCCGGCTGCTCCAGGGCGTCGGCGCCGGACTGGTCAACTCCCAGATGATCGGCACCCTCCAGGACGTCTTCGACGGGCAGCTGCGCGCCCGCGCCCTCGGGATGTACGCCGTCACCGGCAGCCTCGCCTTCGCCCTCGGCCCGCCGGTCGGCGGCCTGGTCCTGGCGGCGGCCGGCCCCGAACTCGGCTGGCGGCTGACCTTCCTGCTCAACGTCCCGTTCGGCCTGGCGACCCTGCTGCTGGCCGTCCGGCACCTGCCCGCGCCCCGCCCGGCCACCCGGCACGCCGACCTCGACCTGCTCGGCCTGTTGCTGGTCGGCGCGCTCACCCTCGTCCTGATGCTGCCCTTCGTCCAACCGCCCGGCTGGGCCGGCTGGCTGGCCTTCGGGGTCGGCGCCCTGGCCCTGCTCGGCGCACTGGTCGGCTGGCAGCGCCGCTACGCCCGGACCGGCGGGCACCCGCTGATCCACCCCGCCCTCAGCCGCTCCGCCCCGTACGCGCTCGGCACGGCCACCGCGATGGCCCAGTTCGGCTCCTCGCTGGCCGCCTCGCTGGTGCTCACGATGTTCCTCCAGGACGGCCTGGGGCTGTCCCCGATGGGCGCCGCCCTGGTCTCGCTGCCCTCCGCGCTGGCCATGGCGACCGCCTCCGCGCTCGCCTGGCGGGTGGTGCAACGGCTCGGCCGGCGCACCGTCACCCTCGGGATGACCGGCTCCGCGCTCGCCATGCTGCTCAGCGGCGCCGTCGCGCACTGGGCCCCGGCCGCCGTGCTGCCCTGGCTGCTCGCCCTGCTCCAACTGCTCAGCGGCGCCTCGGTCGGCCTGATGGGCTCCACCAACCAGGCCTACGTGCTGCGCCACGCGCCCGCCGAGGCGGCCGGGGTCAGCGGGGCGATCCTGCAGATGGCGCAGCGGATCGCGGCGGCCGTCGCGGTCTCCGCACTGTCCGGGGTCTACCTGCGCGAGACGGCCGGGGGTGGCGGCCACCGCTCCGCCTACCTGGCGGCGAGCCTGGTCTGCGCGGCGGTGGCCGGACTCGCCGTGCTCGCCTCCGTGTTCGCCGGGCGGGCGACCGGGCCGGACCGCACCCCCGAGGACGCCGCTCCGGTGCGCCGAGGGCGAACGGCCGTCCGGTAGCGGCCGGTCGGCGCATACGGTGGGGTCCATGACGACAGTACGAACGGTGGAACTGCCCGGCGTCACGCTCGCCTACCGGGAGAGCGGACGCCCCGACGGCCCGCCGCTGGTGCTGCTGCACGCCCTCGGCGAGCGCGCCGCCGACTGGGACGCGGTGCTGCCCGACCTCGCCCCCGACCACCACGTGTACGCGCTCGACCTGCGCGGCCACGGCGACAGCGGCCGCACCGACCACTACGGCCTGGCCGAGCTGCGCGAGGACGTGCTCGCCTTCCTCGACGCGCTCGGCCTGGCCCGGGTCGACCTGGTCGGCCACTCGATGGGCGGCGTGGTCGCCTACCTGCTCGCCCAGGCCGCGCCCGAGCGGATCGACCGGCTCGTCCTGGAGGACATCGCCGCCCTGTACCCGCGCCCGTCGAGCGTGCCGCCCGAGGGCGCGGACGAACCGGCGCACTTCGACTGGGCGATGGTCCGGGCGATCAAGGCGCAGATCGACACCCCCGACCCGGCCTGGCGGGAGGGACTGGCCCGGATCACCGCCCGCACCCTGGTCGTCGCCGGCGGCCCCACCAGCCACATCCCGCAGGAGCGGGTCGCCGAACTCGCCCGGCTCGTCCCGGACTGCCGCCTGGTCACCATCGAGGCCGGGCACCTGGTGCACAGCACCCGGCCCGCCGAGTACGTCGCCGCCGTGGCGCCGTTCCTGGCGCGCTGAGCGACCCGTCCCGTCGGGTCGGCCTCAGCCGAAGACGATCGCGTTCCCGCTGTCCAGGCTGGCGCGGCAGGCCCGGTACAGCTGGTGCCAGGTGAAGACCTCCGGTTCGAAGGGGTCGTCCGCGGGCAGATCGGTCAACCGGGCGGACTCCGCCGGGCCGAGCGAGCCGTCGGCCGCCAGTCGGACACCGATGGCGGCGGCGAACCCCTGGAGTTCGGCGAGCAGGGCGGCGCTGGAACCCACCATGGCGCCCCCGGGCACGCCGGACTCCGCAGGCAGGAACAGCGGGTCCTCGTCCTCGAACTCCGCCGGTACGTAGTAGCCCTCGCAGTCGGAGTGGCAGAGCAGGTGCGAGTCGAACATGACCGTCTCGTCGTCGACCTGCTCCAGCTCCTCCTCGTACTGCTCCCGGCTCACCCCGCGCGCCCCGGTGACCGGCTCGCCCAGCCGGTGGAGCACGTACACCCGGCGCAGCCCGGACAGGTAGCTGTACGGGAAGCCCGCCGAGAAGACCGCGCCGTCACCCCCCGGCGCGGCCGGCTCCCGCCAGGCCACCCCCGCGGCCTCCAACGCCCGGTGCAGCACCTCGGCGTCGTCCCGCATCTCCGGGGAACCGAGCGTCCCCACACTGATCGACAGTCCCATGACCCTGCAACCTAGTACCGCCCTACGACAACGGAGGTCAGACCCCCTGCTCGGCGGGCAGCCGTCCGCTGCGCACCGCCGCCAGCAGCTCGGCGTGGTCGGCCTCGGTGCGGTCCGCGTAGGCGACGGCGAAGGCGGCGACCGCCTCGTCCAGTGCCTCGTTCTTGCCGCAGTACCCGGCGAGCAGGCCCGGGTCGGCGGTGTGGGCGTGCGCCCGGGCGAGCAGCGCGCCGGTGATCCGGGCGTAGTCGTCCAGCTGGCCCGACAGCAGCGCGGCCGGGTCGACGCTGCCCTTGCGGTTGCGGAACTGCCGCACCTGGTAGGGGAGTCCGTCCACGGTCGTCCACCCGAGCAGGGTGTCGCTGACCACCTGCATGTGCTTCTGGCCGCGCACCACGCGCCGCCCCTCGTGCTCCTGCGGCCGCGACCCCCGGCCGCCGTCCAGGTACGGCAGCAGGACGGACGGCCGGGCCTCCTTCACCTGGAGCACCAGCGGCTGGTCCCGGTGGTCGGTGAGCAGCACGACGTACGAGCGGGTGCCGACGCTGCCGGTGCCGACCACCCGGAAGGCCACGTCCTGCACCCGGTACCGGGACAGCAGGGTGCGCACCTCGGCGGGCACCGTCGCCACGTACGGGCCCAGTGCCCCGGCCACCGCCTGGGCGGTCGCGTCGGTGACCTCGGTGAGCACCGGCGGAGCGGCCGCGAAGCGCCAACCGCCGTCCGCGGTCCGGGTGGTGCTGCGGGCGGCGAACCGGGCGCTGGTGTTGCCGAGGGCCTTCGCGCCGACCTTGCGCAGCACCTCGGCGAGGTCGTGCGCCTCGGTGAAGGACACCAACTGCTCGTCCGCCACGGCGTTCCAGGCGTCCAGGGCGGGCAGCTTGGCGAGGGTGCGCATGGTGCGCCGGTAGGAGCCGGCCGCGTGCGCGGCGGCGTCCCGGGCGGTGGTCTCGCTCGCCCCGGTCTCCCGCCCGGCCAGCACCAGGCTGGTGGCCAGCCGCTTGAGGTCCCACTCCCAGGGGCCGGGCACGGTCTCGTCGAAGTCGTTGATGTCCATGACCAGTTGGCCGCGGGCGTCGCCGTACAGGCCGAAGTTCGCCGCGTGGGCGTCCCCGCACAGCTGCGCGGTGACGCCGGTCACCGGCGTGCCCGCCAGGTCGGCGGCCATCAGCCCGGCCGACCCGCGCAGGAAGGCGAACGGGGTGGCGGCCATCCGGCCCACCCGGATCGGCACCAGCCCGGGGATCCGGCCCGCGTTGGAGGCCTCGATCGCCGCCACGGCGGTGGGCCGGTCGGGCGCGGGCGCGAACTCCGCGTGCCGCTCCCGGGGGACGCGTTCCCGCAGGGCCTTGCCCTGCTCGCGGGCCCGCTGCGCCCGGCCGTCCGGGCCGGTCGCGAATCCGGGGACGCCGAACTGTCGCCGTGCCGTGCTGCTTCCGTTCTCCGCCACTGTCCCCGCCCCGCCCGCCTTGCTCGAACTCCCGCCCGTGACCTGCACGGATGGCTTGCCAGGGGGAGTGACGTCCGGGGCGGCGCGGTGGTTCCCGGGGCCGGTGGGCCCGGTGGGGCCCGCCGCGCCGCGCGGACGTCCCAGGCCTTACCGTGGGGCGGATGACAGAGCTTCGGAACGGCCTGACGGTACGGCTGCCCGCCGTCGGGGCCGCGCTGGTGACGGTGGCGGCGGGCCTGGGCGTGCGCGCCGTGCTCACCGGTGAGGTGGCCAAGTACGCGGGCGACGCGCTCTACACCGTGCTGGTGTACGCCCTGGTGGTGCTGGTTGTGCCCCGGGTGCGCCCGGTGCGGGCCGCCCTGGTGGCGGCCGCGGTGAGCTGGGCGGTGGAGCTGTTCCAGGCCACCGGCCTGCCGGACGCCTGGGGGCGGCACAGCGCGCTGGTGCACCTGGTGCTCGGGTCGACCTTCAACCCGCCGGACCTGTTCTGGTACCTGGTCGGCGCGGCGGCTGCCGCGCTGCTGCACCGGGCGCTGTGGGCCGGTCGGACCGGCCGAGTCGCAGCGCCCGGCGCAAATGCCTGACGGAGCATCAGTACTGACGGTGCATCAGTGTTGACGGTACGTCAGATCTGACGGGGTGTCAGAGCGGCAGCAGGTCGGGGCGCTTGGCCTCCACGTGGTCGCCCGAGGACTCCCCGCGCAGGCGCCGGCCGACCCAGGGGATCAGGAACTCCCGCGCCCACTGGAGGTTCTCCCGCCGCTGGTCGGCGGGGGTGAGCGCGCGGGCGGTCGGCCACGGGGCCTCCGGGTCGTCCTGGGTGCGCAGGCCGAGGGAGCGGGCGGCCAGCAGGGCGACCCGCTGGTGGCCCTCGGGGGAGAGGTGCAGCCGGTCCTCGCTCCAGGCCCGGCGGTCCTGCACCGCGCGCAGCGACCACAGGTCGGCGACCTTGCAGTCGTAGCGGTCGGCGACGGCCCGCATGTGGCCGTTGTAGGTGGCGATCTTGCCGCGCAGGTGCTTGATCAGCGGCACCTCGCGGGTGTCGAAGCCGGTGCAGATCAGCACCGTCCCGGCGTTCTCGGCGAGTTGGGCGACGGCGGCCTCGAAGCGGACGGCCACCTCGTCCGGGTCGCTGCCGGGCCGGAGGATGTCGTTGCCGCCGGCGCAGAAGGTGACCAGGTCGGGCTGGAGCCGGCGGACCTGCGGCACCTGCTCGGCCACGATCTGGTCCAACAGCCGCCCCCGCACTGCCAGGTTGGCGTAGCGGAACCCGCCCGGCGGCCGCCCGTCGGAGAGCAGCCCGGCCAGGCGGTCGGCCCAGCCGGCGAACGCGCCGTCGGCACCGGGGTCGTTCAGGCCCTCGGTGAAGCTGTCCCCGAGGGCGGCGTACGAACTGAGGTCAAGGGTCTCCTGGAGGTTCGGCATGAAAGAGATAGTTCACCCATTCAAGTGACCTACGCCACCGTAGGTGAGCCTGGCGGAACGTGAGATGGGCCACGTACGCTCTACGGCCCCGTCCGGGCGGCAGAGCGGCCGGTCCGGCAAAGCACAAGGTCCGCTCCCCCTTCCGCTTTCCGGCGCGCCCGGACGATGCTCGAAGGACGGCGCGCCGCTCCGGCCGCCGTACCTTCCTTGGGGGAGCACCGGCCATGAACAGCTCCGAGCACTGGACCGTCGACGACCGCTGCACCAACTGCGACGTCGCCCGGCAGCTCGCGCCCGACCTGATCCGGGAGCGCGACCGCAAGTCCGAGCTGGTCCGCCAGCCGCGCGACGAGGCCGAGCGCCGCCAACTGCTCGCCGCCGCCCACGCCTGCCCGACCCGTTCCATCCGCCCCGGCGACGGCCCGCTCGACCGGGCCACCGACCCCTTCCCGCTGGCCCTCGACGAGGCCGGCGAGGTGCTGCTGCTGGGCCACAACTCCCGGCGGACCGCGGGTGCCACCGCCTACCTCTGCCGCCGCCCCCACGGCTGGGCGATGATCGACACGCCCCGCTGGAGCGAGGCCCTCGCGGCCCGCTACGAGGCGCTCGGCCCGGTCACCGACGTCCTGCTCACCCACCGCGACCACGCGGCGCACGGCCGCGCCTACGCCGACCGGCTGGGTGCCCGGCTCTGGATTCACGAGGGCGACCTCGCCGCGGCCCCGGACGCCGACCGGGTGCTGCGCGGCACCGACCCGGTGGAGGTCTCGCCCGGCCTGGTCGCCCACCCCTTCCCCGGCCACACCCGCGGCAGTGTGCTGTACGTCGCCGACGAGCGGTACTGCTTCACCGGCGACAGCCTGTACTGGTCCCGCACCAACCGGGACATCGAGGTACAGGAGGCGGTGACCTGGTACTCGATCGAGGAGCAGGCGGCCTCGCTGGAGCGCAGCCTGGACGCGCTGCGCTTCGAGTGGCTGCTGCCCGGCCACGGCGACAAGCACCGGATGCCCGCCGAGGAAGCGGACCGCCGACTGCGCGCCCTCGCCGTTCGGGCCCGGGCACTGCGGACCGAGCCGGTGGACTTCGCCGCGGTGCGCTGGTGACCGGTCCGGCCCGCCCGGTGAGCCGATCCGGTCCGGCCCGCCGGTGAGCCGACTCGGGCAGTCGGTGACCGGCCCGGCCCGCCGGTCCGTGCGCCGGGGCTCGCGCCGGGTGCGCGGGGGGTTGCGCCCGCCGGGGGCGCCCGCGCGGGTGTGCGAGCGGGGATCGCGGGGCAGCCGCCTGAGCAGCGACCCGCAGCTCCGCACCCGAACTCCCCGCGATCCTAGGACGGTTGAGCAATGCCCACGCACACCCCGGCACGTACGGCGCGGCCCCGGCGCTACCTGATGTGCCGGCCGACGTACTTCACGGTGGACTACGCGATCAACCCGTGGATGGACCCGGCGCAGCCCACCGACACCGCGCTCGCCGTCCGCCAGTGGGAGCGACTGCACCGCACCTTCCGCCGCCTCGGCCACACCGTCGAGCTGATCGACCCGGTGCCCGGCCTGCCCGACATGGTCTACGCCGCCAACGGGGCGACCGTCCTGGACGGCCGGGCCCTGGTGGCGACCTTCCGACACCAGGAGCGGGCCGCCGAGTCCGAGGCCTACCAGTCCTGGTTCCGGCTGCACGGCTACCGCGCGGTGCGCCGCGCCGGGTACGTCAACGAGGGCGAGGGCGACCACCTGGTGGTCGGGCGCCGGGTGCTCGCCGGTACCGGCTTCCGCACCTCGCGGGCCGCCCACGCCGAGGCGGAGGAACTGTTCGGCGTCCCCGTCGTCAGCCTGACCCTGGTCGACCCGCGCTTCTACCACCTGGACACCGCACTGGCCGTGCTCTCCGACGACCACGTCATGTACTACCCGGAGGCCTTCGACGCCCACAGCCGCTCCGTGCTGCGCACCCTCTTCCCGGACGCGATCCTCGCCGACCGGGCCGACGCCGAGGTGTTCGGACTGAACGCGGTCTCGGACGGCCGCCGGGTGCTGCTCCCGGACACGGCCAAGAACCTGGCCGGCCGGCTCGCCGAGGAGGGCTACGAGCCGATCCCGGTGGACGTCTCCGAGCTGCTCAAGGGCGGCGGCGGGGCGAAGTGCTGCACCCTGGAGCTCAGGCTCTGACCGCACCCGGGCGCCGGAAGCGCCGGCGGCCCGCCCGTGGCCGTACCGGGCGGGCCTCCGGCGCCCGGTGAACCCGGACGCCGTGGGACGTCAGGCGCCCAGCCAGAGGTCCGGCCCGAACACCTCGTAGTGGATGTCCGCCGCCGGGACGCCCGCCGCGAGCAGTTGGCCGCGCACGGCGCGCAGGAAGGGTAGCGGTCCGCACAGGTAGGCGGTGGTGCCGGCCGGGACCTCGACGGTCGACAGGTCGACCAGGCCGGTGCGCTCGGCCGGCCAGTCGCCGAGCGGCCGCTCGTAGAAGACGTGGGCGTCGGCGTCGGCGAGCCGGGCGGTCAGCTGCTCCAGGTCGGCGCGGAAGGCGTGGCTGAGCTGGTCGCGGTCGCCGTGCACCGAGACGATGCGTCGGGTGGAGCCGGTGGCGGCGAGGTGGTCGAGCATCGCCGTCATCGGGGTGTTGCCGATGCCGGCGGAGGCGAGCAGCACCGGGCCGTCGCCGTCGGCGAGGCTGATGTCGCCGAGCGGAGGCGCCAGTTCGACGGTGTCGCCGGCGTGCAGGTGGTCGTGCAGGTGGCCGGAGACCTCGCCGCCGGGCTCGCGCTTGACGCTGAACCGCAGGGCGCCGTCGGCTCCGCCGGACAGGCTGTACTGGCGGATCTGGTGGGCGCCGTCGGCGAGGCGGGTGCGCACCGAGACGTACTGGCCGGGGCGGGAGGCAGGGGCGGGGCGGCCGTCGGCCGGGCGGACTAGGTAGCTGGTCACGGTCGAGGTCTCCTGGTGGCGGGCGATCACCGTGTACGTGCGCCACAGGTCGGCCGGGTCGCCGCTGGCCGCGGCCTCGGCGCGCAGCCGGTCCTCGATCGCGATCAGCGCGTTGGCCATCAGCCAGTACACCTCGTCCCAGGCGGCGGCGACCTCGGGGGTGACGGCCTCGCCGAGCACCTCGACGATCGCCGCGAACAGGTGCTCGCGGACGATCTTGTACTGGGCGCTCTCGATGCCGACCGAGACGTGCTTGTGGGCGATCCGGGCGAGCATCGCGTCCGGCCGCCGGTCGGGGTGGGCGATCAGCGCGGAGGCGAAGGCGGCTATCGAGCCGGCCAGCGCCTCGCGCTGGGTGCCGTTGGCCTGGTTGCCCCGGTTGAACAGGTCGCGCAGCAACTCGGGGTGGGCGGCGAACAGCCGGTCGTAGAAGCGCGGGGTGATGTCACCGATCGCGCCGCCCACGACGGGCAGGGTGGCCTCGACGACCTCGGCGGACTTCGCGGACAGCATCAGAGGAGCTCCTGACGGGTAGCTGAGAACTGGTATCTGAGACTCTTATTTAATGCCGTGGGCGCCGACCGACCCCTCGGGGGCGGGGTCAGTCGGCGGGTCGGGTGGTGAGGGCGAGCAGGACCGGTCCGGTGGGGGAGGCCACCAGCTGGTCGATGCTGAGCGGGTCGAGCGCGGCGAAGAACGCCTCCTGGGCGGTGCGCAGCGCCCCGCGCAGCCGGCAGGCGGCCCGCAGCGGGCACGGCGGGTCGTCCTCGCAGCCGACCACGTCGCCGACGCCCTCCAGTTCGCGCAGCAGCAGGCCGAGCGAGCCGGTCCGCCCGGCGAAGGTGATCATCAACCCGCCGCCGCGTCCGCGCCGGGCTTCCACCACCCCGAGGTGCTGCAGCCTGCTCACCACCTTGGCCGCGTGGGTGTACGGCACGCCGACCGACTCGGCCACCTCGCGGGTGGTCGGGTTCTCGCCCTCGCCGATCACGGCGAGCCGCATGGCGATGCGGAGGGCGATGTCGGTGCTCTTGGTCAGCCTCACGTTCGAAACGCTATCGAATGCGACTCCAGAACTCCAATTTCCCGCACGAGGCGATCCGGCGGTGACCCCGACCCCGGCGGTGACATCGACCGCGATCCCGGCCGCGACCCGAGCGCATCCCGGTCGAATCTGAACAGTTGGCGACATTACCGATCAACTCCTGACGTGCCGTCACCACCCGATCTACGCTTCGCAGCGGCTCCGGAGCCAGATCCCTTCGGCACCACCCTTCACCACCTCCCCCTGGTTCGACCTCCCCTGGAGAATCCGTGAGATCACCGCGCGCACCCCGGCGCACCTGGACGGCCGTGGCGGCGATATCCGCAGCCACGGCCGCGCTGCTCTCCCAGCCCGCCACCGCCGAGGCCGCCGCGCCCCCGCCGACCGTGGCGGCCCACGTGCCGGTGGCGCCCTACCCGGCCGGTGTGGCGCTCACTCCGGACGGCGCCCGGGCCTACCTGACCAGCCAGAGCACCGGCACGGTCAGCGTGCTCGACACCGCGAGCCGGACGGTGACCGGCAGCTTCACCGCCGGCACCGGCTCGTACGCGGTCGCCGTCTCACCCGACGGCAAGCACGCCTACCTGACCCACCACCTGGACAACGCGGTCAGCGTCGTGGACACCGCGAGCGGCACCGTCACCGCGACCGTCCCGGTCGGCGTCCAGCCCTGGGGCCTGGCGCTCTCGCCGGACGGCTCCCGCGCCTACGTCAGCAACGCCGGGGCCGGCACCGTCAGCGTGCTGGACACCGCGAGCGGCACCGTCGCCGCCACCGTCCCGGTCGGGGCCGAGCCGCACGGGCTCGCCGTCTCGCCCGACGGCAAGCGGCTGTACGTCGCCGCCTCCGGCGCCAAGGCGGTGAACGTGGTCGACACCGCGAGCAACGCGGTGAGCGCCACCGTCGCGGTCGGCCACAGCGCCTTCGGCCTGGCGCTCAGCCCCGACGGCAGCCGGCTGTGGGCCGCCGACGGGGACGACGCCACGGCCGCCGTGCTCGACACCGGCGCCAACACCCTGGTCGGCACCGTCACCGTCGGCAACGGCCCCTATTCGGTGGCCCTCGCCCCGGACGGCTCCACCGCCTACGTCTCCAACTACGCCGACAACACGCTGAGCGTCATCGACGCGGCCAGCCGGACCGTCACCGCGACCGTCCCGGTGGGCGCCAGTCCGTACACCCTGGCGCTGAGCGCCGACGGGCGGCGCGGCTACCTCGCCGACTTCACCGGCGACGCCGTCGACGTGCTGAACTTCCCGCTGCCGGTGCCGGCGGTGACCGGGATCAGCCCGAACGGCGGCTCCGGGGTGGGCGGCACCACGGTGACCATCGCCGGCACCGACCTGAACGGCGCCACCGCCGTCACCTTCGGCGCGGCCGGCCCGGCCACCTCGTTCAGCTGCACGAAGACCAGCTGCACCGCGACCGCCCCCGCCACCACGGTGACCGGCCCGGTCGACGTCCAGGTCACCACGCCCGGCGGCACCAGCGCCGCCGTCGCCGCCGACCGCTTCGGCTACACCGCGCCCAGCGCCCACCTGGCCGTCGCGCTCACCGCGACCCCGGTCACCGACCTGCTCTCCGGCCGGGTCGACTACACCGTCACCCTCACCAACCAGGGCCCGGACCCGATCACGGCGGCCACCGTCGCCGCGGCCCTGCCCACCGGCCTGACCAGCACCTCGACCGACTGCACGGTCGCGGCGGGCAAGCTCACCTGCACGCTGGCCGCCCCGCTCGCCAAGGGCGCCAGCACCACCCGGCACTTCTCCGTCCGGGTCGGCGCGCTGAGCCTGGTCACCTCCTGGGACGTCACCGTGGCCCGCACCGCAGGCGCCCCCGCCGACCCGTCGCCCGCCACCAGCAAGGCGACCCGCAGCTGCACCTCCGTCCTCGGCCTGCTGATCACCTGCCGCTGATCACCTACCGCTGATCACCTGCCGCTGAACACCTACCGCTGATCACCTGCCGCTGGGCGCCCCCTCGGAGGCCCCGTCCGGTCCGCCGGGCGGGGCCTCTCCCGTGCCCGCTCCCGCCCTCCCTTCTGGACTATGTGTCCGGATCGGACGTACAGTCCATCCATGCCTGCCGAAACCCCCGACCCACGCGTGCGGACCTGGTCGCCGGTCTGCCGCGCGGTCGCCCAGCTGCTGGGGCCGTACGCCGAGGTGGTCCTGCACGACACCGCCACCGACCGGGTGCTGGCCATCTGGAACCCGCTGACCCCCCGCGCGCCCGGCGACCCGTCCCTGCTCGGCGAGCTGGACGAACTGGACCCTTCGGCCCCGGACGTCTACGGGCCGTACGAGAAGCTGCTGCCGGACGGCCGGCGGCTCTCCTCGGTCAGCGCGGTGCTGCGGGACGACGCCGGCCGGCCCTCGGCGGTGCTCTGCGTCAACCTGGACCGCGGCCCGCTGGACCAGGCCGCCGCCCTGCTGTCCAACTTCGCCGCCCCCACCGCCCCCCGCCCCGAGCCGCTGTTCGAACGCGACTGGACGGAGCGGATCAACGACGTGGTCGGCGGCCACGTCCGCGCCCAGGGCCGTCCGCTGGAGCGCTTCACCCGCGAGGACCGGCTCGCCGTGCTGCGCGAACTGGACGCGGCCGGGGTGTTCGCCGTCCGCCGCGCCGTCCCCGCCGTGGCCGTGGCGCTGCGGATCTCCCGCTCCACCGCCTACGCCCTGCTCGCCGAGCTCAAGCACCCCGCCGTGCCCAGGAAGAACTGAGGAGCCCCCGATGACCCAGCTGCCCGACTTCCGGCTCGAAACCTACTTCACCCGTTGGGAGTTCACCGCCCGACACCACCTCACCGCCTCCGACGCCCAGACCATGACGATGGCCGAACTCCTCGCCCTGGCCGGCCCGGAGGACCGCGAGGCCTGGGACACCCTGGCGCTCGGCTACACCGAGTCCTTCGGCGACCCGGGCCTGCGGCAGGCGATCGCCGGGATGTACGAGCGGGTCGACGCGGACGACGTGATCTGCTTCGGCGGCGCCCAGGAGGGGATCAACCTCGCCATGCAGGTGCTGCTGGAGCCGGGCGACCACGCGGTGGTGGTGACCCCCAACTACCAGTCGGCGGAGACCATCCCGCTCTCGCTCTGCGAGGTCACCGGCGTCGCCCTGGACGAGCGGCAGGACTGGGCGCTCGACCTGGACGCGGTCGAGGCGGCGCTGCGCCCGAACACCAAGGTGCTCTCGGTCAACTTCCCCAACAACCCGACCGGCACCCTGATCGACGCCGCCGACCTCGCCCGGCTCGCCGAACTCTGCGAGGAGCGCGGCATCCGGCTGTTCTCCGACGAGGTCTACCGCGGCCTGGAACGCGACCCGGCCCGCATCCTGCCGCAGGCCGCCGACCTCTCGGCCACCGCGCTCTCGCTCAACGTGACCTCCAAGTCGCTCGGCCTGCCCGGCCTGCGGATCGGCTGGATCGCCTGCCGGGACCGCGAGCTGCGCACCCGGCTGGAGCGGGCCAAGCACTACACCACCATCTGCAACTCCGCCCCGAGCGAGGTGCTGGCCCGGATCGCGATCACCGCCCGGGAGGGGATCCTCGCCCGCAACCGGGCGATCATCGCGGCGAACCTGCCGCACTTCGACGCCTTCTTCGCCGAGTTCCCCGAACTCTTCGACTGGCGCGCCCCGGACGGCGGCTGCGTGGCCTACCCGCGCTACCTCGGACCGGACGGCGTGGAGGACTTCTGCACCGCGCTGGTCGAGCAGGCCGGCGTGCTGCTGATGCCCGCGAGCATGTTCCGCTCCGAGCTCACCCCCACCCCGGCCGACCGCTTCCGGATCGGCGTCGGCCGACGTGACCCGGGCCCGGCGCTGGAGGCCTTCGCCGACTGGCTGCGCAAGCGCTGAGCCGCCCCGCCCCGCCGGCGACGGCCCGGGCGGGAGGCACGCGGGCGCGGGAGGCGTGCGGGCGGGGGCGGCCGGGCGGATACGGCGCAGGGCCGGGACACCGAATCGGTGTCCCGGCCCTGCGCCGCAGGTGACCGCAGGGGTCAGAGCTTCTGCCAGGCCGGCTTGGCCGCGTAGGTGTCGCGGAAGTAGTCGGCGAGCTTGAGGCGGGAGGCGGCGGCCTCGTCCACCACCACGGTGGCGTGCGGGTGCAGCTGCAGCGCCGAGGCGGGGACGACGGCGGCCAGCGGGCCTTCGACGGCCAGCGCGACGGCCTCGGCCTTGGCCTCGCCGGTGGCCAGCAGCACCAGGTGGCGGGCCTCCAGGATGGTGCCGATGCCCTGGGTGATGACGTGGTGCGGGACCTCGTCGATGCTGTCGAAGAACCGGGCGTTGTCGACCCGGGTCTGCCGGGTCAGGGTCTTGATCCTGGTCCGGGAGGAGAGCGAGGAGCAGGGCTCGTTGAAGCCGATGTGGCCGTCCGTGCCGATGCCGAGGATCTGCAGGTCCACGCCGCCGGCCTCGGCCAGCGCGCGGTCGTAGGCGGTGGCGGCCGCGGCGATGTCGGCGGCGTTGCCGTCCGGGCCCAGGAAGGACTCCTCGGTCAGGCCGAGCGGCTCCACGACCTCCTTCAACACCACCGAGCGGTAGGACTCCGGGTGGCCGGCCGGCAGGCCGACGTACTCGTCCAGCTGGCAGATGCGCGCCCGGGAGGCGTCCAGGCGGCCGTCGCGGACCCGCTCGGCGAGGGCCTGGTAGATCGGCAGCGGGGTCGAGCCGGTCGCGACGCCGAGCAGGGCCTCGGGCTTGCCGGTCAGCAGATCGGTGATCGCCGCGGCGATGAGTTCGCCGGCCGCTGGGGCGTCAGGGACGATCACGATTTCCATACTGGGTCCACCGTTCTGAGGCGAGGCTGAGGTCTAGACCTCCGAGGTCTAGACCAGTTTGCCGTGAACGGGGCCCCCAGGTCCACCCGGGGCCGGTCTCCGGGCCGGATGTTCTGCCTGGTGGGGGCTTTCCGGTGCCCGGGCCATCCGGGCCACCCGGGCCGCCCGAGGGGGCGGGAAAGGCCGGGAAGTCCGGGAAGCCCGAGGAGCCGGGGCCCGAAGGCCCCGGCTCCCGGCGCCCGGAGGTCCGGGCTGCCCTGTCTTACGGAGGTGTCCTTCCTGGCGGCGCCCCTCCGGCGGCCGATCGGGGTCCGGCCGGCCGGAGCGGAGCGCGCCGGATCAGAACGGGTTGGTACAGGTGGTCACCTGCTTGGCGGCGTCCAGCGCCGGGCCGGCGGTGGCGCAGATGATGCGGGGGGCGGTGGCGGTGACCTTGGGGGTGACGGCCTGGGCGGAGCCGAGTCGGACGGTCGTCGCACTGGCGACCGTCTCCCACGGGCTGCCCCAGGCCTGCTGGGTGCGCACCTCTACCTGAACCATCGTCAACTGGGTGGGGTCCGCGTTGACCTGGGCGATGCCGACGATGCCTTCACCGTCGGCCTGGTGCGTGATGCAGGGGCGGTTGAGCACCGTGGCGCAGGCCGCGGTGCCGGCCTCGGACGTCGCCGTGGCGGCCACGGCGGGGGCGGCCGACAGCCCGGCGATCCCTGCCACCGTCATCATCACGGCTGCAATCCGAGTGCGCATGATACGAACCTCCTTGGAAATAAAGGGAATCTCACTTCTTGAGATGAGTCTTGCACACATCATGAGATCGGCAAGTGTGCGTTGCGTCACACCCATGGTGACGGTTCAACTACTGGCTGCAATCGTTCGCCGGATGTTCAGCACACGGACAAGTCGCGTCCTGACGGATGATCAGTCGGTCCGCAGCGCCCACGGCTTTCGCCAAGTTCCCGACCTGCAAGGGTTCGTGGCCGATCGCGCCCGCGGCCGGGGTCCCGCTCGGGGTGGCGGGAGGCCGGGAGGAGTCCCGTCGGTGCGGCGGGGGAGGGTCGGAACGGTCCGGGGCCCGGTTCCCCGTACTCCGGGTCCGCCGCTTTGACCAGGCCTTGAACCACCCTTTTATCGAAAGCGATCGTCCGGGCCCCGGCCCGCCCCGCCCTTCGTTCGGGCCCCTTCACCCGTCCGGGTAAGTGCCTTGCCTCCGGGGCGAATCGGACGGATACCATCGAACCGATCCCACGGAGGTGGCGGCGTGGCCACGGTCATCGTGCAACTACCCGGCCAGAGGCCGGAGTCGGCGCCCGGCACGGCGCCCGCACTGCTGCGGATGGGCCCCGGTGAGACCGCGGTGTTCGGCCGCGGCGAGCCCGCCCGGCCCGTCCCCATCCCGCTGCCCGACCAGGGCGTCTCCCGCCGGGCCGGCGAAGTGGTCGCCGCCGAGGACTACTGGCTGCTGTCCAACTTCTCCACCACCGCCACCTACGTGGTGGAGAACCTCGAAGGGGCGGGGGAGCACGTCAAGGTCGCCCCCGGCCGGCTCGGCGCACCCGTCCCCTTCGAACTCTCCCGGGTCCTGCTGCCCGCCCTCGGCGAGCCCGCCGCCTTCAAGGTCTTCGCCCCGCAGCACTCCTACCTGGACGGCCACTCCGCCGGCGCGGACGGCGAACGCACCGTCAGCCCCTTCGCCCTGGACCCGACCGCCAAGTACTTCCTGGTGCTGCTCGCGCTCTGCGAACCCCGGCTGCGCTCGCCCTCCGCCGCCGCCGTCCCCGGGGCGACCGAGGTGCTGGCCCGGCTGCGCGCCCTGCCCACCTGCCACGGGCTGACCCGCTCGGCGGTGAACTACCACATCGACTACCTGGTCGGCGCCAAACTGCGGCTGCGCGAGCCCTACGAGGAGGGCCCGGCCGGGGGCAAGCGCGAGGAACTGGTCGCCCTGGCCCTGCGCTTCGACCTCGTCCGGGAGGAGCACCTCTCGCTGCTGCCGCCCCGGCGCCCGGCCACCCGGCCGTGACCCCGGCCGACCCACCGGGGCCACCCCCCGGTTCACGGCCGCCCTTCGAGGTCCCCCCGGGCTACCTCCTGGCCGGCTACCGCACCGGCGCCTTCCTCGGCGCGGGCGCCTGGGGCAGCGTCTACGCCGCCGAGGGCCCGGACGGCACCCCGGCCGCCGTCAAGCTGCTCGGACCGGCCCGCTCCAGCCCCGGCCAGCGCCGTACGGCGGCCCAGATGGCCGCCGGGGAACTGCGGTTCAGCCGCCGCGCCGACCACCCCCACCTGATCCGCACCCTCGCCGTGGTCACCGTCGACGACCCCGGCCGCCCCGAACTGGACGGCGCCGTCGCGCTGGTGATGGAACGCGCCGCCCGCAGCCTCCAGGACCTGCTCGCCACCGCGCGCCCCGGCCGGGCCGTCCCCGGTGCCGAGCGGATCCTCGCCGAGGTGTGCGCCGGACTGACCCACATGCACCGGGCCGGCTGGGTGCACGGGGACCTCAAACCGGCCAACATCCTGCTGATGCCCGACGGCACCGCCAAGATCGCCGACTTCGGCCTGACCGCCGAGCTGGAGGGCACCCACGCCTACGCCCCGCCGCTCGGCTCACCCGACCACGTCCCGCCCGAATGGTGGTCCGAGCGCACCGGCGCGCGCGGGGTCGCGGTGCGCCCCAGCGCCGACGTCTGGGCCTTCGGGGTGATCGCCCACCAGCTGCTCACCGGCGGGCTGCACCCCTTCCTCGGCGCCACCGCCCGGGCCCGCTCGCTCGCCGCCCAGGCGTACGCGCGCGGCGCGGCCCCGCTGCGGCCGGACCAGGCACTGCCCGCCCGCTGGCGGCCCGTGGTGGCGGCCTGCCTGGCCCCGGACCGGGAGGAGCGCGCCCGCACCGACCTGGCCGCCCTGGTGGCCCGGGCCGGCGCCCGGCCGGCCGCCCGCCGCCGGGTGCTGCGGGCCGGCCTCGGCGTGCTGGCCTGCACGGCCGTCCTGCTCGCGCTCACCGGCGGCCCCGAGCCGGTCGGCCGGGGCGGGCCGGGCGGCCACCGCGCCGCACCGCTGCCCGGGGCGATCCCGGCCGGCTCCGACGTCCCGCTCGCCTACCGGGGCATGGTCGAGGACGCCGCCCGGCGCTGCCCGGAGCCGGAGGTCACCCCCGTCCTGCTGGCCGCCATGCTCAAGGCGGAGAGCGGCTTCGACCCGAACGCGGCCCGCCCGGAGACCGGCGAGTACGGCATCGCGATGTGGACGCCCGCGGTCTTCGAGGCCTGGGCCAAGGCCGCCAGCCACCCCGGGCCGAAGTCCTACCTGGACCCGGGCGACGCGATCGCCGCGATGGGCAACTACGTCTGCTGGCTCGACCAGCAGCTCAAGCGGCAGGGCTTCACCCGCGACCTGCCCGCGCTGGTCGCCGCCGCCTACCGGACCAGCGACAAGACCGTGACGGCCGCCGGGGGTGTTCCGGAGCGGGTCCGGCCGCACGTCGACAAGGTGCTTCGGTACCTCGCCGACTACGGCGGGTGAGCGGACGTATCGGGATGAGTTGTGCCACATCCACCCGTATCCCGGCGCGGGCACCCGGGCGACCGGCCTCCGGTCTGGGATCCTCGGGCGCATGATCACGAAGCTCCGCGCGGCCTCCGCGCAGTGGACCGTCGTCGTCCCGGTGGCGGCGTTCGTCGTCCTCGCCCTCACCTGGCACGAGGACCTGCCCGGCTGGGTGGTCGGCGTCGTCGCCGTGTTCCTGGTGGGGGCGGTGCTGGCCGCCGTGCACCACGCCGAGGTGATCGCGCACTGGACCGGGGAGCCGTTCGGATCGCTGGTGCTCGCGGTCGCCGTCACGGTGATCGAGGTCGCGCTGATCGTGACGCTGATGGCCGACGGCGGGGACAAGTCCTCGACCCTCGCCCGGGACACCGTGTTCGCCGCCGTGATGATCACCTGCAACGGGATCATGGGCCTGTCCATCATCGTGGCCGCGGTCAAGTACCGCACCGCCGTCTTCAACGCCGAGGGCACCGGCACCGCGCTCGCCTGCATCGCCACCCTGGCCACGCTCAGCATGGTGCTGCCGACCTTCACCACCAGCACCCCGGGCCCGCAGTTCTCCACCACCCAGCTGACCTACGCGGCCATCGCCTCGCTGGTGGTGTACGGGCTGTTCGTGACCACCCAGACCCTGCGGCACCGGGACTACTTCCTGCCCGTCACCCCGGAGGGCAAGGTCCGCCGGGAGGAGGACGAGGAGGACCACGCGACCCCGCCCACCGTCCGCGCCGCCGGGACGAGCATGCTGCTGCTCGCCGTCTCGCTGGTCTCGGTGGTCGGCCTGGCCAAGGGCGTCTCGCCGACCATCGAGTCCGCGGTGGAGAGCGCCGGACTGCCGCACGCCGTGGTCGGCGTGGTGATCGCCCTGATGGTGCTGCTGCCGGAGACCATCGCGGCGCTGCGCTCGGCCGTGCGCAACCGGGTGCAGACCAGCCTCAACCTGGCCCTCGGCTCGGCGCTCGCCAGCATCGGCCTGACCATCCCGGCGGTCGCGATCGCCTCGGTCTGGCTCTCCGGCCCGCTCGTCCTCGGCCTCGAACCCTCGCACCTGGTGTTGCTGACCCTGACGGTCGTGCTCGGCACCCTGACCGTCATCCCGCGCCGGGCGACCCTGCTCCAGGGCGCGCTGCACCTGGGAGTGCTGGCGGAGTTCGTGGTGCTGGCGGTGAATCCGTGACGGGAGTGAACCACTGAGGCCCCTGTGGCCGTGGAGATGAACGGAAGCCCCTGGCACGTCCCCCCGTGCGGTCAGGGGCTTCCGTCGTCCCCGCCCCTGATCAGGGACGAACTCCGGCCCGCCGACGGACGTCGACGGGCCGGGCGCTTCGGTGCCGCGGCTCGGACGCGGCACCGCGGCCGCCCGGAGGGCTCGGACCCCCGGGGACCGGCGTACCGGGGTGCCTCAGGCGGAGGTGCGGCGACGGCGGGTGGAGACCACCGCGCCCGCGCCGGCGACCAGCAGGGCGGTGCCGGCGCGGGCGTACAGCAGGGTGCCGTCGCTACCGGTGGTGGCCGGCTTCTTGCCGTCGGCGGCCGCGCCCGGGATCGGGGTCGGGACGCTGACCTTGGCCGGCACGACCAGCGGCCGGCTCGGGCTGACCTTGCTGCCGTCCCCGGGGTGCACCGGGACGGTGGCGGTCGGCGGGGTGGACGGGCCGGCGCTCGGCACGGTGCTCGGGCCGCCGCTCGGGGCGCCGCTCGGGACCTCGGCGCCCGGAGTGGTCGGCGCGGGGGTCTTCGCGGGCTCGGTGGCCGGAGCGGTGGCCGAGTGCGACGGCGCCGGGGTGTGCGACGGGCTGGTGCTCGGCACGGCGGTCGGCTTGCCGGTCGGGGCCGGGGTCTGCCCGCCGCAGTCGACTTTGAAGACCTTCTGCTTGGGGTTGCTGACGTCCGGGTTCTCCGGCAGCTCGCCGGATCGCGACGGCGGCCGGGTGGCCGGTAATGGCCGGTTCGCGAGCCGGGTCCGCGTGTCATGGCGGCGGGCGGTGGGCCTGGTTCTCTATCGTCCGTCTGGAACCGTCCAGCCCGCCGATTCCGTTGCGCGTGCGGCCGATCGCGTCAGCCACCGGTCGAGCCAGCAGCCGATCCGACCCCAGGGGGAGTGCTCGATGCCCGGCCCAGAGCAGCAGCTGCGAGCGGAGCGGCAGCGGCCCGCCCCGACCGAGGACAGTGCCGACGTCATCGTGGTCGGCGCCGGACCGGCCGGTTCCACCGCCGCCTACCACCTCGCCCGCACCGGCCTGGACGTCCTGCTGCTGGAGAAGTCCGCCTTCCCGCGCGAGAAGGTCTGCGGCGACGGCCTCACCCCGCGTGCCGTCAAACAGCTGGTCGACATGGGCATCGACGTCTCCGAGGAGGCCGGCTGGCTGCACAACAAGGGCCTGCGGCTGATCTCCGGGCACCGCTCGCTGGAGTTCGACTGGCCCGAGCTCTCCGCCTTCCCCGGCCACGGACTCGTGCGCCGCCGTGCCGACTTCGACGAGCTGCTCGCCCGCCGGGCCGCCGCGGCCGGTGCCCGGCTGATCGAACGGGCCAACGTGGCCGGGCCGTTGACGGACCAGCGGTCCGGCCGGATCACCGGCGTCAGCGCCAAGGTGGGCGAGGAGCGCCGACCCGTCGAGTACCGCGCCCCGCTCGTGGTCGCCGCCGACGGCAACTCCACCCGGCTGTCCGTCGCGATGAAGCGCTACCGGCGCACCGACCGCGCGATGGGCGTGGCCTACCGCACCTACTTCACCACCCCGCGCCACCAGGACCGTTACCTGGAGGCCTGGCTCGACCTGCGCCACCCCGACGACCCGGCCCACCGACTGCTGCCCGGCTACGCCTGGGTGTTCGGCATGGGCGACGGCACCGCCAACGTCGGCCTCGGCGTCCTCGACACCGCGAAGACCGACCTGGACTGGCGCGAGCTGCTGCGGCGCTGGTGCGCCGACCTGCCGCCCGGCTACGGCTACCACCCCGAAGCCGTCACCGAGCCGATCCGCGGCTCCGCCCTGCCGATGGGCCTCAACCGCCAACCCCACTACGCCGACGGCCTGTTGCTGATCGGCGACGCCGGCGGCACGGTCAGCCCCGGCACCGGGGAGGGCATCGCCTACGCGATGGAGTCCGGCCGCTACGCCGCCGAGACCGTCGTCCAGGCGCACGCCCGCCGCACCGACCGCGGCCGTGAACTCGCCCTGCGCGCCTACCCGCAGAAGCTCCGCTCCGCCTACGCGGGCTACTTCGCGCTCGGTCGGCTGGCCGCCGACCTGCTCGGGCGGCCCCGGCTGCTCGGCGCGGCCGGAGCCGCCGGGCTGGGCCACCCGGCGCTGTTGAAGGTGGCGTTCCGGCTGATGGTCAACCTGACCGAGCCCGACTCCAAGGACGCCCTGGACCGGCTGCTCCACCTGCTCGGGCGGGTCGCCCCGGGGCGGTGAGGCCGGCGGCCGGGCCGCTCATCCTTCCGAGTGAGCGGCCCGGCGTCCCGGGCTTGGCCGAAACCGGGGAATCCGGTCGGTCTTCGGCCAAGTCGTGTTGACGAATGATCAGTGAATCCGCTTGCCTGGTGGCGAACCGGCCACGGAGGGTGAGCGCAATGCCCTCCGCGGCTCCTCTCCCACCGATCCTCGTTCGACGGAGACACCGTGCGCCTTCGCCTGCTCGTCGCGCCCCTCGCCGCGGCCGCCGCCCTGACCGCCGTGAGCATTCCCGCCGCCGCCGCCGACACCAGGGCGGCCACCCCGTCCGACCAGTGCTCCGCGGCGTTCTTCGACGGCGACTCCCGCCTCGGCCCCGAGGACCTCCCGACCACCGGCCCGGTCGGCCGCCAACTCCTCGGCTACCAGCGCACCGGCGGCGCCGGCGAGCAGGACTTCCTGACCAAGTACTACGACCCGACCGCCAACGGCGGCAAGGGCGGCTGGATCTACCCGCCGTCCGACGGCTACGTCACCCTCCCCGACGGCAGCCCGGTCGAGTTCGACCTCACCCTGTACCCGAACCAGAACATCGACCGCTACGGCAGCGAGTACGGCTCCTTCCTCGCCCCCGAGGGCCTGCCCTACGCCAACCGCGCGATCCCCCCGCAGAGCCTCGACAGCACCCCGGCGGCCGGCTGCAACTACCACGACTACAAGGTCGTCAAGCCGTTCAAGGTGCACGCCGGCCCGATCGCCCCCTGGTTCAACCAGCCCGGCTGGGGCCTCCAGTACCAGCTCGACGCCGCCCTCGTCCCCAGCGGCCCGGCGAAGCTGAACGTGCTCTGGCTCGTGGAGAACGGCTACCTCGCCCGGATCTGACCGGACTCCGCACCACTGCGTCCCCGTACGCCCGCGCCGGCCGGACCGGCCACCGCCGGATTAATCACTGGCGGGCGCGGCGCGGCGGGAGGTAGGAAGGCGGGGTGACCACCAGTGACCTGGCGACCGACCGGCGCCCCTTCCAGCCCGAGGTCCTCGACCTGGGCGCCTTCCTGCTGCGCCCATGGGGCCGCGCCCTCGACCTGCCCGGCGGCACCGTCGCCGCCGTGACGGCGGCCGCAGCCGACACGGAGATCGCCCGCTGGAACCCCCTGCACGACGCCACCCACCCGGCCGGCGCCGAGGCCTACCTCGACCGCGCCGACCAGCGCTGGGCCGACGGCAGCACCGCCTGCTTCGCCGTCACCGACCGCGCCGACGGCCGGCTGTGCGGCAACGTCGTGCTGCTCTGGACGGACCAGGGCGAGGGCGTCGCCATGGTCGGCTACTGGCTGCTCGCCGCCGCCCGCGGCCGCGGCCTGGCCACCCTCGCCACCACCGCCATCACCGACTGGGGCGTGCGCACCGCCGGGGTGCGCCGCATCGAGCTCTACCACGCCGTCGGCAACGACTCCTCCTGCCGGGTCGCCGCCCGGGCCGGCTTCCCGTACGAGGGCACCCTGCGGGGCTCCTACCGCTACGGCGACGGCCCGTACAACGACGAGCACCTGCATGCCCGCCTGGCCACCGACCCGCCGGTCACCCTCGGCTGAACCCGGGGCCGGACAACCGGGTGACGGGCCGCCCCGGCCTGCCCCGGCCCGCCCCGGCCCGCCCCGGTCTCCGCCGACCCGCGCCCGCCCCCCGCCTCCGCCGGGGCGTCCATCGCCTGTCTACCGGTGCTCCGTAGGTTCCGCCGCAGTAATGTCACCGATCCTCTGGAGCGACATGTTGCGGTTGCGAACGACCGTCCCCGGTCCGGCGGCGGGGGGATCGCCGCCCCGACGCCGGGCCGAGGGGCTGCGCCGGGTCCTGCTGGTCCTGCTGGCGATCCTCCTCCTGCCGATCGGGGCGAACGGGCCGGCGCACGCGGCCCAGGACGACCCGTCCCAGCGCTACCTGAACTTCATCGGGGACCTCCAGCGCAACTTCACCCGTCCGTACCGCGGCGACTACAACGTCACGCTCGACAATGCCACCCCCGTGACGGTCAACCTCTTCGATCTGGTCCACCCGAACCGGGATCAGCCAGTGGGTATGGAGACCGGGCTGATCATCGCGCCGAACGACCTCTACATCTGCGGCTTCTACACCATCCGGGCCGGAGTGTGGACGGTCTACCGCATGCGCGACGACGGCGTCGGCACGTCCAGGGTCGCCCGCGACACGTGGTTCAACCAGCAGCAGCGAGCTCTGGGGGACGGCAGGTACGTCTACCTCAACGACATCGGTGTGGAGTACGGCGACCTCAGGAATGAGAGCGCCAACCGGGACAACCCCTTCACCTTCGAGAACCGCTGGGTGAACATCGACGCCGATACGCTGACGCGCGCCGTCGGAGTCCTGGAGAGCGTCACCTTCAATCGGCGGAATGCGGTGAACGTCGCTCAGCAGACACCGTGGTTGCGCAGCGCTCTGATGGTCCTCGTCGAAGCCCTGGCCGAGGGCACCCGGTTCCGCAATGTCAGGGACGCCATCGGGGCGGCGCTGCGCAGCGGGATCCCGGCCCGCATCGCGCAGTTCGAACCCCAGATCCAGACCTGGAACGCGCGGAGCAGCGACCTGTGGGACGCCAACCAGGACCCGGGCAACTCCTGGTTCGCCGCCAACGCGGCCGCCGTCGGGCTGGCCGTCCTCCAGGTCCGGACGGGGGGTCCGATCTGCCGGATCCCGCGGTCGAGCGACGGCGCGCCCGGGTGCGGCCGCCCGCTGGTGAATGCGAGTTTCAGCACCGGCCGCGACATGTACCTCCTCCAGGGGCCGTTCGTCGCCCGCATCAAGGACGCCGCCGACAACGCCGTCCTGGCCGGAGGGAAGGAGGACACCGTCTCCCACCTGTGGCCGGTCCTGGCGGGCACGCCCTTCGCGAACGGCTTCGACGCGGCCTTCACCCTGCCGGAGGACCCGGACGAGGTGATGCTGTTCCGCGGGGACCAGTACATGCGGATGCGGTTGGACTCCGACGGGAACGCCAAGGTCACCAAGGTGGCGACGACGATCGCGGACGGGTGGCACAGCCTGGCCGGCAGTGACGGCACCAAGCCCTTCACCCAGGGGGTCGACTCGGCCCTGTCGGTGACGAAGAACCAGGTCTTCCTCTTCAAGGGCGACACCTACGTGTCGCTGGAAGTCAACATCGGCAGCTCCACCGACCGCGTGCTCAACGGGCCCAAGCCCATCGGAGACAACTTCAAGGCCCTGGCCAAGGCCGGCTGGACCGACGGGATCAACGCGGCCGTCCGCTGGCCGCAGTCGGAGGGCCCCGACATGGCCTTCGCCGCCTTCTTCCGCGGGAACCAGTGGACCAGGGGATTCGTCGTGGCCGGCGGCCCGGACAGCGACCTCGTCTTCACCGCCGATGCGCTGCGCTGGGGCGTCCTGGCGGGCACGATCTTCGCCGCGGGCGACACCACCGGCATGACGAAGATCCCGCGGGCGGACGACAAGGGCGGCCCGACGAGCACGCCCCCGCCCTCGGCGGCCGGCGTCTCGCTGGTCAACGACGGCACCGGCCGGGTCGCCGACGTCGACCAGGCGAATCCCGCCAGCGGCACCAAGGTCAAGGCCCTGGGCGGGAAGGGGAACCAGGCGCAGAAGTGGAACCTGGACCGCCAGGACGACGGCCGGTTCGCGATCCGCACGGCCCTCGACCCCGGCCAGGTCCTGGACGCCAACGGCAACCGGTCGCAGACCGTGGACGGCACCAGCTACTACACCGCGCTCCAGCGGGACGGCGGTGGTGCGAACCAGCGCTGGCGGCTCGACGCGCTGGGCGGGCAGACCTACCAGCTCGTCACCTCGGACGGCGGCTGCCTGACCGACCAGGGCGAGGACAGGGCCCTGGCCTTCTGGAGGTGCACCGGGGCCTTCGAGCAGCGGTGGCACCTGGAGGGCGGCACCGGCACCGGTGATCCCGGGGGGCCGGGCTCCGCGGGAGCCCCCTTCGACGACTCCGCGGACGACCGGGGGACGAAACCCGCGTCCGCCGGTGACTGCCGGCCGGAGGGGATGACGCCCACGGACGGTGTGTCGGCCCGCTACTGCGACGTCTACGACGGCAGCGGCCGGGAGTGGGTCGGCAACGGCCGTTCCCGGCGCGCGGTGGGCTACTTCACCGGGTGGCGCTCCGGGGCGAAGGGCGATCCGGCGTACCTGGTGTCGAACATCCCCTGGTCGAAGGTGACGCACGTCAACTACGCCTTCGCCAAGGTGGAGGGCGACCGCATCAGCGTCGGCGACGTGAACGACCCGAAGAACCCGGCCACGGGCATGACGTGGGAGGGGGACCGGAACGCGATGGATCCGTCGCTGCCGTACAAGGGGCACTTCAACCTGCTGAACACGTACAAGAAGAAGCACCCGGCGGTGAAGACGCTGATCTCGGTCGGCGGCTGGGCGGACACGCGCGGCTTCTACGCGATGGCGACCAACGCGGACGGCTCGGTCAACCAGGCGGGGATCGACACGTTCGCCGACTCCGTGACGGAGTTCCTGGACCGGTACGGGTTCAACGGTGTCGACATCGACTACGAGTACCCCGGCGCCCTGCCCAGTACGGGCAACCCGCTGGACTGGGACGTGTCCGATCCGCGGCGCAAGGGGCTGCAACAGGGCTACACCGCGCTGATGAAGGCCTTGCGGGCGAAGCTGGACCGGGCCGGTGCGGACAAGGGCCGCTACTACCTGCTGACCTCGGCCGGGTCCGCCTCCGGCTACCTCGTGCGCGGGCTGGACGCCGGCCAGGCGCTCCAGTACCAGGACTTCGTCAACGTCATGAGCTACGACCTGCACGGCTCGTGGAACAAGTACGTCGGCCCGCAGGCCCCGCTGTACGACGACGGCCGCGACAACGAGCTGGCGGACGCCGGGATCTACGACGACCAGCGCGCCGACACCAAGGACTACGGGAAGAACGGGTACTTCAACGTCGACTGGGCCTACCACTACTACCGCGGTGCCCTGCCGCCCGGGCGGATCAACCTCGGCATCCCGTTCTACTCACGCGGCTGGCAGAACGTGCAGGGCGGTACGGACGGCCTGTGGGGCACCTCCGCCATGCCCGACCAGTCCAAGTGCCCGCGGGGCGTGGGCGGCCGGGGGCCGGCCAAGGGCCAGGACTGCGGACTGGGCGCGACCGGCATCGACAACGTGTGGCACGACACGGAGGACGGCCGCGAGGTCGGGGCCGGGTCGAACCCGCTGTGGCACACCAGGAACCTCCAGGAGGGCCGTACCCCCGGCTACCTGAAGGCCTACGGCGTCGACCCCGGCACCGACGCGGGGAAGGCGACCGGTACGTACGCGGAGAAGTACTCCGACCCGCTCCAGTCGTCGTGGCTGTGGAACGACTCCAGGAAGGTGTTCCTGTCGACGGAGAACGAGAAGTCCGTCGACGCGAAGGCGAAGTACATCGCGGACAAGGGCATCGGCGGGGCGATGATCTGGGAGCTCGCCGGTGACTACACCAAGCGCGCGAACGGCGAGTGGGGGATGGGCTACGACCTGACCACCCGGCTCGACAACGCCCTCAAGGGCGCGGGGGCCTCCGGCAACGCCACCGGCGGCGGCAAGTCCCTCCCCTCCCAGGTGATCGACGTCAAGGCCGAGCTGGTGGACTTCCCCACGGCAGTGGCGGACATGTGGCCGATCCAGCCGAAACTGCGGATCACCAACCGGTCCAAGGTCGCCCTCGCCCAGGGCACGGAGATCTCCTTCGACCTCCCCACCTCCACCACGCCGGTGGTGAAGGACGGCGCCTGGAAGGTGATGGGCGGCATCACCCCCGGCCACAGCGGTCCGAACGCGGGGGGCTTGAAGGGCGACTTCCACCGGGTGACGATCAAGCTCGGCTACTGCGAGGACGTTCCGGCCGGCAAGTCGAAGGACATCGACGTCAAGTACTACCTGCCCGTCACCGGGCCGGCGAACGTGACGTTCAGGATCGGCGGGACGGAGTTCGGTTCGACGGGTGACCGGCGCCGCGCCGTGACGACGGTCGACCCGCCCGCCCCGGCGTCCGGCTCCCAGTGTCAGGCCGCGCCGTGGCAGGCGCACGCCTACAACCCGAACCCGTCGTTCGCGTTCTGGCAGACCGGTGACAAGTGGATCATCGAGGACCGCAACAGCGGCAACGTCCTCGACCACCCCGGGAGTTGGGCCGACGCCCACCTGTCGATGAAGCAGGCCGGCAACGCCAACCAGCTGTGGACGGTGAGCGAGGACTCCCAGGGGTGGTACCACATCAAGTCCGGTACCAGCGGCCACGACCAGTGCCTCGGCGCCACCACGGCCAGGGGCACCCTCACCGTGCGGGACTGTGACGGCAAGGTCGACCAGTGGTGGCGCCTGGTGCGGCTCAGCACGGACCAGGCCACCGCGGGCAAGCCGATGCTGGACTCGTGGGCCCCCGGCGGCCCCGTGCACGGCGCCGCCTACGCACTGGGCGGCTTCGTCGGCGGGAACGACGACTGGTGGAAGGTGCCGGCCTACCTCGCCGCACCCGCCAACAGCGCCACCGCCTCCAGCACGAAGATCATCGCGGGGGACACCGACGGGGCCTGGGCCTCGACGGTGTCGTGGAACGGCTCCTACTGGCGCGCCAAGTGGTGGAACAAGGCCACGGACGAGCCCGGCAGGAGCGACGCCTGGCAGAAGCTCGGCCCCACCCCCTGACCGCCCCGCCCCCTGATCGCCCCACCCCCTGACCGCCTCGGACCCCGACCGGAGGGTGCCGGAACTCGGGTAATGACGACCGAGGACCTGGACACCCCCGGCCGGGGCCCCGGTCAGCCGGGGCCCGGCTAGCGGGCGAACTGGGCGAGCTGGATGAGGTTGCCGCAGGTGTCGTCCAGCACCGCGACGGTGACCGGGCCCATCGCCGTGGGCTCCTGGGCGAACCGCACCCCGAGCCGGTGCAGGCGGTCGTACTCGGCGTGCACGTCGTCCACCGCGAACTGGGCGGCCGGGATGCCGTCCTCGACCAGCGCGGTCTTGTACGGCCCGACGGCGCGGTGGGCGTCGGGCTCCAGCAGCAGCTGGGTGCCGTCCGGCTGCTCGGGGGAGACCACGGTGAGCCAGCGGTACGCGCCGAGCGGGACCTCCGCCTTCTTCACGAAGCCCAGCACCTCGGTGTAGAAGCGCAACGCCTTGTCCTGGTCGTCGACGAACACGGTGGTCAGGTTGATCCTCATGGGGTGCCCTCCTACGCGCCCGGGTGGTGGCGGCCGTCGCCGAGCCGATCGTAGATCGCCCGCAGCCAGGGTTGCCGGACGGCGGGCAGCCGGGCGAGGTGGTGGCGCAGCAGGTACCGGTCGGGTTCGAACAGGAAGGCGGGGCGCAGCGGCAGCGGGTCGTCCCGCTCCTCCCCGGCGGGCAGCCTGGTGGCGAGACGGGGCGGCGGGAAGGCCAGGTACGTCCACACCCCGGCGTCCAGCGGGACGGCCACGGTGCCGGAGGGCGCCGGCCAGGCGGCGCCGGTCCACGGGTGGCGGGGGACGAGGGCGATGTCCGGTGCTGGGACGGCTGCCAGGCCGGGCCCGGCCAGGCGCAGGGCGCGGGCCGGGGGGCCGCCGGGGAGCAGCCGGCGCAGGGCACGGCCGAAGGTCTCGGTCGGCAGGCCGGGGGCCGTGGCCACCGGCTCGCCGTCGGAGGCCGCCAGCACCCCGGCCAGGGCCGACCCCACGGCGGCGCTCCAGCGCTCGTTCCACCAGCCGCCCGGCTCGACCGGGGGCGCCGGCGGCACCGTCCAGCCGTCCCCGGCCGGCCGGGCCGGGCCCTCCACCGGGAGGCGCCGCACGGCCTGCGGATGGAGCCACACCGCCTGCCAGCGGTAGCAGTCGTCGATCCGGGCGCCCACCTCGCGCCCGCAGCCCGCGCAGGCCAGGTTCGGGTCGCCGGCCGCCGCGCAGCAGCCCTCGCAGCGCTCGGGCAGCAGTACGGTGGCCCGGGTGTCACCCGGTGCCAGCAGCACCGCGCCGCCGGGGCCGCTCCACAGGCCGTCGACCGGCGCGTACACGCCGCGTTCGGCGGCCTCCGCCGCCGTGATCGCGGACCAGGGGCGCCAGGGCCGTTCGGTCGGCTCCGGGTCGAGGGCGAAGGTGCCCGGCTCCAGCAGCGGCGGCAGGTACCGGTCCCCGCCCTCCCGGTGGGCGTGCGGCGGCAGCGCCACCTCCGTGACCGGCACGGTCAGCTCCGTACCGCACCCGGCACACGCGAACACCGCCACCCGCACTCCTCCCCGTCGACGGACCCCCGGAGTATTCCGGCCCGTGCGGCCCCCGCCAAGCGGTTTTCCGGTGCCCGGGGCGGCCGTTCCCGGCAGGCTGCGCGCCGGGCCGGGGAGCGTCCTAACCTGGAAGGGCGCGCGGTGCGTGACCTGCGCGGGGGAAGCCCCGACGCAGGGTCCGGAGCACGGGAGAGGTGGCCATGACGGTGATCTCGGCGGCCCTGATCGGCACCGACTGGCGGCCCCGGCTGCCCGGCGGCGCCGAGCTGTTGCGCGAGTGCGCCGTGCGGGGCTGGACGGTGGTGCTGACCGGCCCCGGCCCGGCCGGGGTACGGGCACTGACCGTGACCGCCCCCGGTGGCGATGGTGTGCGGGCTGCACTGGCGCTGGTGGGCGGCGGACCCTCGCACGCGGTGGCCGTCGCCGGGAGCGTGCGCGAGGTGCTGGCGGCGCGCCGGGCTGGGGTGCCCTGCGTCGCCCTGGAGGCCGGCGGGGACGCCGGTCCCGAGCTGCGGGCGGCCGGCGCGGTCGAGGTCCACCGCGACGCCGCCGCCCTGCTGCGCGTCCTGGACGACAGCCTGCTCGCCCGTCCCCGGGCCTTCGGGCGCGTGGCCGCCGCAACCGGCGGCCCCCGGAACGGTTAACGCCGGCCCGTACCGGGCAACCGCCCGGGTGCGAGCACGTCACCCGAAGTGTCGGAGGTGACCGAGATGGACGGACCCGCGTTGAGCGGATGGGAGCGGCGGCTCCTCGAGGAGATCGAGTCCGATCTGCGCCAGGACACGCGCCTCGACCGGAAGTTGAGCACGATGGGGGCCAAGCGGCCGAACCGGCTCCTGGACGCCCTGCGCGGCGTCGGACGCCGGATCTCGGTCGGGGTCCTGTTGACCGTACTGGTGATGACGTCGATCTGCGTGGGCATCGGCGTGCGTACCCCGACCACCGCCGTGCTGACCGCCCTCGGGGTGGTCTGGGCCGCCTCGGTGGCGGCCTCGGTGGCCGCCACGGTGCTGCTGCGGCGGCGACGGGCGCCGGGCCGGGACGACGGCGTCGTCGGCGGTACCGGCCCGGACCGGGAGGACGGGCGGGAACGCCGGGAACGCCGGGAACGCGGGGAGGGACGAGAACGCGGGGACGGCCGGGACGGACGTGAGCGAAGGCCCTGGGACCGCCCGGAGGCGTGACGCGACGGGGGCCGAACCATCGAGAGGTGCGCATGAGTACCGACCTGTGGGAGTACCGCCCGGGCTCCCACCCCGCCGCCGACCTCAGCCTGGTCGGGTACGAGGTCCAGGCGACCGACGGACCCCTCGGCCGGGTCGACCAGGACGCCGGCGACCAGCTCGCCGTCGACGCCGGCGCCTGGGTGCCGGGTGCGAGGGTGCTCGTCCCGGTCGGTCTGGTCGCCCGGATCGACCACCTGGACCGCGCCGTCCACCTGGACTGCCCGCGCGCCCGGCTGGGCACCGTCCCGCCGCCCGCCGAGCACCTCACCACCGCCCGCCGGCGCCGAGCTGTGGACCGCTGACCATGGGCTGGCCCGCCACCACCCTGACCGGCCGGACGATCGCCTTCCTGGTCGCCCCGTACGGCGCCGAACAGGAGGAACTGGCCTCGCCCTGGCAGGCGGTGCTCGAAGCCGGCGGGCGCCCGCGCCTGCTCTCCACCGCGCCCGGCCGGGTCCAGGCCGTCCGGCACCGCGCGCCCGGGGACACCTTCGCGGTGGACGCCCCGGTGGCCGGGGCGGACCCGGCCGACTACGCCGGGCTGGTGCTGCCCGGCGGCGTCGCCAGTCCGGACGCGCTGCGGCTCGACCCGGGTGCGGTCGCCTTCGTCCGGGGCTGCTGCGCCGCCGGCCGCCCGGTCGCGGCGATCTGCCACGCCGCCTGGACCCTGATCGAGGCCGACGCCGTCCGCGGCCGCACCCTCACCTCCTGGCCCAGCCTGCGGACCGACCTGGTCAACGCGGGCGCCCAGTGGGTCGACCAGGAGGTGCACGTCTGCCGGGACGGCCCGGGCCCGCTGGTGACCAGCCGCGCGCCGGGCGACCTGCCGGTGTTCGAGGACACCTTCGTCACCGAGTTCGCCCACGCGGCGGCCGGGCGAAGGAAGTGACGCGGGGTCAGAGGGTTCGTCCGAGGGTGCACGTTCGGGGCGGAGGGGCGTGACCGCGCCGGGGTCAGTCCCCGCGCAGGCGGACGAAGGTGGCGGTGGGCGGGCGGCCGGTGAGGGTGACCTCGGCGCGCAGCGGGGCGGTGAGCGGGTGCACCCGGCCGTGGTCGGGGTCGGCGGTGGGCGGGCCGAGCAGCGGCCCGGCCGCCCGGGCGACCTCCCGGGCCTGCACCGGGGTGAGCCGGGGGGTGGTCAACAGCACGCGGCCGTCGCCGAGTTCGAGCACCAGCGCGTGCGGCCGGTCGGCCGGACCGGTCAGGGCGCGGACGGTGGCGTCCTCGGTGTCGCTGCGCCGGTACTTGACCCAGGCCCGGCCCGCGCCGCGCGCCCGGTACGGGGAGGCGGCGGCCTTGCACACCAGGCCCTCCACGCCGGTGTCGGCCAGCTGGGTCATCCACGCCACGGCCTCCGCCCGGTCGGTGGTGGCCAGCACCGGTTGGATCGGCGGCGGGACGTCGGCCAGCGCGGCCAGCAGCAGCCGGCGCCGGTCGGCGAGCGGCAGGCGCCGGACGTCCCGGCCGGGCAGGGCGAGCAGGTCGAAGGCGATCAGCCCGAGCGCGACGTCCGGGGCGGCGGCCCGGGCCTGCCGAGTGTGCAGCAGCTCCTCGAAGGCGAACCGCCCGGCCCGCCAGGCGACCAGTTCGGCGTCCAGCACCAGCCCCTCGGGCAGCCGGGCGACGGCGGCCGCGATCGGCGGGAACTCGGGGGCGAGGTCACGGCCGCTGCGGGACTGCAGGAAGGCCGGCCGGTCGCCGCGGGCGAAGGCGACGCAGCGGAAGCCGTCCAGTTTCAGCTCGTACTGCACGCCGCCCCCGCCCAGCCCGTCGGCGGGCGGCACGGCGGTGACGGCGGCGGGGCGCATCACCTCGACGGGCGGGTGCAGCACCTGCCGCGGCTGGGAGGGCCGCGTCGGGGCTGTGGGGGCTGTGGGGGCCGAGGCGGCCGAGGGTGCGGCACCGGCGGTGGGTGCCGCGGGCAGCGGCCGGGCCTGCTCCGGGTCCAGCAGCGGCGCGAACAGGTCGCCGTGCGCCGCCAGCCGGCCCGGCAGCTCGGCGAGGGTGAACACCAGCTCCGCCTCCCCGCGGGCCCGCTCCAACTCGGCCCAGGCCAGCGGCGCGGAGACCGTCGGCAGCGGCCGGGCCCGCAGGGTGTACGGGGCGGCGGTGGTCTTCTTGGCGTTGTTCTGCGACCAGTCGACCAGCACCCGGCCGCGCCGCCGGGCCTTGGCCATGGTGTGCACCACCAGCTCCGGGTGCTCCGCCTCCAGTGCGGCGGCCAGCGCCTTGGCGTACCCGGAGACCTCGGCGCTGGGCGTGGGCTCGATCGGCACCAGCAGGTGCAGGCCCTTGGAACCGGAGGTCTTCACCCAGGCCGACAGGCCGTCCGCGGCCAGCCGCTCGCGCAGCAGCAGCGCGACCGCCCGGCAGGTGAGCACGTCGGCGCCCTCGCCCGGGTCGAGGTCCAGGACCAGCCGGTCGGCCAGCCCGGGCGCGGCGGCGTGCCACTGCGGGACGTGCAGTTCCAGGCAGCCCAGGTTGGCGACCGCCAGCAGCGCCGCGCCGTTCTCCAGCACCACCTGGCGCAGCTCGCCGCCGGTGCTCGGCACGTCCACCGTGCGCACCCAGTCCGGGGTGCCCGGCGGCGGGTTCTTGGCGACGAACACCTCCGCCTCGACGCCGTCCGGGCAGCGCAGGAAGGAGACCGGGCGGTCCCGCAGGTGGGGCAGCAGGGCGGTGTGCACCGCGGCGTAGTAGCGCAGCACCTCGCCCTTGGGGGTGCCGATGCTCGGGTAGTACACCTTGTCGAGGTGGGACAGGGCGAGGGTGTGCCCGTCGACCGTCATCTGCGGCATCGGCGCTCTCCGGGAGTGCTGCGGTGGTCCCCTCAGCCAGTCTGCCCCGCCCCCGCCGCCCGGGCCCGGCGGCCGGGGCCGGAGCCCGCGGCTGCTCCACCGGGGTCCGGCTCACGGCACCGGGGTCCGGCTCACGGCGCCGGGGCGGGCCGGGGCGCGCCCGGGTAGGTGCCGAAGTACCAGTGGTTGCCCTCCGGGTCGGCCGCGGCGAAGTCGCGCGAGCCGTAGTCGGTCTCGGTCAGGCCGGTGGTGATCCGGGCCCCGGCGGCCACGGCCCGGGCGTGCACGCCGTCCGGGTCGGCGGTGACCACGTACGCGCTGAACGTGCCCGGCTCGCCCCGCCACTGGCCCGGCGCGGTCTCGCGCACCGATCCGAGCATCACGCCGCCGCCCTCCGGCCAGGCCAGTTCGGCGTGCGCCACGAACTCGCCCTCGCCGTAACTGGCCACCTCCTGGAAGCCGAAGGCCTCCACCAGGAAGCGGATCAGGGCGCGGGCGTCGGTCGCGCGCAAGGTGGGCCAGACCTGCGGGGCAGGGGTCTCGGTGTCCATGACTCTCACTCCTCGGATGCGGTGGTTACGCCTCCCACTCTGCGGCCGCCCCCGCCGCCCCGCCTTGGACGTTTCGGAACTTGCCCTCCTCCGGCCCCTCCGCCGCCAGCCAGGCACTCGGCGCCGACCCCGCCAGCGCGCGGAACTCCCGGGCCAGGTGCGCCTGGTCGAAGTAGCCGCAGCGGACCGCCAGTTCCGCCAACCGGGGCGGCGGCGCGCCGGTCGCCAGCAGGTGCCGGGCCCGGTCGAAGCGGATCACCCGGGCGGCGGCCTTCGGGGTCAGCCCGGTCTCCCGGCGGAACCGCTCCTGGAGGTGCCGGGCGCTCCACCCGGTCTCCCGGGCCAGCTCGGCCACCGGCAGCGCCCCGCCGCTGCGCCGCAGCGCCCGCCAGGCCCAGCCCACCTCCGGCGGCACCAGCCCGGACGGCCGGGCGGCCCGCAGCAGCGCCCCGTCCAGTACGGCGAACCGCTCCGCCCAGCCGCTGGCCGCCCGCAGCCGCTCCTGCAACTGCGGGCCGAGCCGGCCGAGCACGTCCTCCGCCGGGACGTCGATCCCGGCCAACTCCCCTGCGGGCAGCCCGAACAGCGCCCGGGCGGCGAGCGGATGCACGGCGATCTGCACCCCGGACTGGGCGCCCTCGTGGGTGATCAGCGCGGGGGAGGTGTGCAGCCCGCCGAGCAGCGTCGGATAGCTGCCGGGCGGCTGCGCCGGATCGGGGTGGCCGGCGATCACCAGCGGCTCGTCCAGGGTGAGGATGAAGGTCAGGTACGGGGAGGGCAGGCCGCGGTGCACGGCCGGGGCGAGGCCGCGCTGGCGGTAGCCGGAGTACCAGGCCACGTACGGGCGCAGCGCCGTCGCGGGCCGGGCGCGGACGGCCTCGTCGACCGGGTCGGTGGCGTGCGTGGTCACGGGTTCCAGTATCGGTGCCCGCGGTCGCGCGCGGGAGCGCGGTCGCCTACGGTGAGGGCACGGTCACCCTGTGAGGGGCGCGGTGCGCCGCCGGGGGATGGCCGCCGGGGGGCAACACCGACGAAGGAGTCCCCGTGACCACTGCCCGAGACATCATGCACACCGGCGCCCAGTGCATCGGCGCCCACCAGACGCTGGACGAGGCCGCGAAGATGATGCGCGACAAGAACGTCGGCGCGCTGCCGATCTGCGGCGACGACCAGAAGCTCCACGGCATCATCACCGACCGCGACATCGTGGTGCGCTGTCTCGCCGAGGGCAAGGACCCGGCCGCCATGACGGCCATCGAACTGGCCGGGCACCTGCACTGCGTGCGGGCCGACGACAGCATGGACACGGTGCTCAAGAAGATGGAGCAGCACCAGATCCGGCGCATCCCGGTGATCGACGGCGACCGGCTGGTCGGCATGATCAGCGAGGCCGACCTGGCGATGGGTCACCGCGAGGGCCACCGGCTGACGGACCAGCAGATCATCGAATTCATGGACAGCGTCTACTCGAAGCGCTGACGCGCCCACCTTGTACGACTGCCCCGCCGTGCCCGCGGCGGGGCCGCTCGCCGTCTCATGGGCTGGATTTTCCTTTCTCGCAAGGCGAGATGCGGGCACAATCGCGCACATGGGAAAGCAGTACGAATGCATCGACGGCCGGCTGCGGCAGTTCATCGAACGCCAGCCCGTCTACTTCGTCGCGACGGCACCGCTGGCCGGTGACGGACACGTCAACCTCTCGCCCAAGGGCCGCTCCGGCACCCTCGCGATCATCGACGAACTCACCCTCGCCTACCTGGACTTCGGCGGCTCGCAGGCCGAGACCATCGCCCACCTGCGGGAGAACGGCCGGATCACCCTGATGTGGTGCGCCTTCGACGGCCCGCCCACCGTGGTGCGGGTGCACGGCCACGGCGAGCCGGTCTTCCGGGACGACCCGCGCTTCGCCGACCTGCTCGCCCGCTTCGAACCCGGGGCGGACGGCTCGGGCCTGCGGGCGATCGTGCTGGTCCGGGCCGAACGGGTCAGCGACTCCTGCGGGTACGCCGTGCCGTTCATGGACTACCGCGCCGACCGCGACCTGCACGCGCAGTACTTCGACCGCAAGGACGAGGACGAGTTCGGCGCCTACTGCGAGCGCAAGCCCCTCGTCGCCACCAGCATCGACGGCCTGCCCGCCCTCCCCCTCCCGCTCCCCGCCCGCCCGACCCCGTCGACCCAGCCGGCCTGAGGGGTCTGCGGGCCGGAGGGGCTGGGCGGCCGGTGACGCGGCGAAGCCGCCGTACCCCGGGGGGTGCGGCGGCTTCGTGGGTGCGTGGGGGCGGCGGGCTTACTTGCCCAGGCCGGCCTTGACGGAGCAGATCGGCCAGGCGCCGGGGCCCTGGGCGGCGAGGACCTTCTCGCCGATCGCGATCTGCTGGGCCTTGGAGGCCATGTGGGCCTGCGGGGCGTACGCGGTGCCGCCGAAGGCCGCCCAGGTGCTGGAGGTGAACTGCAGGCCGCCGTAGAAGCCGTTGCCGTTGTTGATGGCCCAGTTGCCGGTGGCCTCACAGGAGGCGACCTTGTCCCAGACCGACGCCGGCGCGGCGGAGGCGCTGGTGGCCGTGACGAGGCCGGCCACCGGCAGCGCGGTGAGCGCCCCGGCCATCAGAGCCATCCGGACGCGGTTGCGGCGCTTCGGGGTGGCAGTGGTGGTGGCAGCGGCAGTCTCGTTACGGAAGGTCATGCGTTTCCTTTCGGAGGGGGTGTGCGGGCGTGCGGAACCAGGCCCTCGGAAGGCCGTCGGTTGCGGGGACGCATCGCTCGCGCGGTCCGGCACCGTTCCTGCCCGGGGGCCGTGGGGCCCGGCCGGAGCGGAATCGCTCGGTGCAACGAGTTCGAAGGTACGGGGGTGGTCGTGGCGGTTTCAAGGAATCGCAGGTTCGAGCACGTCAGAGGCCTGTTACCGCAGGTAGCGATCACGAAAATAAGGTGATTCCGACCGATTTGCGGCTATTTCCAAGATCAAACCACCCCCGGAAGTGGCCCCGGTCACCGCGAAGGCCGTGTGAGGCCGCGCACACCGTCGACAGCGCGTGACGGCCCGCCCGCCCCCGGTACCGGCGCGGCACCGCCGCGGGCCCGCCCGGGTGGCCCGCGCCACAGCCCTCACCCGGAGTGCCCCCGCCGGCCACCCACGGTGGCGGGCATAGCCTTCCGCCCATGAGCAATGACAGCGATGCGGCCGACACCGGGGCCGTCGAGGGCGCGGGCCGACCGGCCGGCGCCGAGCGCGGGGAGCACCAGCCGGCCGTCGCGCCGAGCGGCTTCGAGCTGGGGACCGACGGACCCAAGGTGATCCTGGCGGGCCTGGACGGCTCCGACTCCTCCTGGCGCGCCACCGCCTACGCCGCCGGACTGGCCCGCCGGCAGGGCGCCCAGCTGGCCGTCGCCTACGTCCAGCCGATACTCGGCGCCGCCACCGCCCTGGCCGGGGCCGCCGTGGAGGAGACCACCCAGGAGGTCGCCGACGAGCTGCTGGCCGCGCTGCGCGAGGCCGAGCAGCGGGTGAGCGAGGTCTGGCGGGTGGAGTGGCGCTTCCTCACCCTGCGTGGCGACCCCTACACCGGCCTCGCCAAGCTCGCCGACGAGCTGCGCGCCGACGCCGTGGTGGTCGGCGTCTCGGAGCAGGCCGGGCACAAGGTGATCGGCTCGGTCGCGGTCCGGCTGGTCAAGGCCGGCCGCTGGCCGGTCACCGTCGTGCCGTAGCCGTAGCCGTAGCCGTAGCCGTAGCCGTAGCCGTAATACGTAATAGGGGTGGCGGTTGTAGGGGTGGCCGCAGTGGTACGGGCCCGGACCGCCCGCCGGGCGGCGCCGGAGCGGCGGGTAGGGTGCGTGACCATGACGGAGACGTCGGGCGCGCACCCCACCGAGCCGGCCCACCCGACCGGTAACGACCTGCACCTGGACCTGCCCGCCACCGGCGGCCGCCGCGCCGCACTGATGGCCGCGCTGCGCGAGGCGATCCGCAGCGGCAGACTTGCCCCCGGCACCCGACTGCCGCCCTACCGGGCCCTGGCCACCGACCTCGGCCTGGCCCGCAACACCGCCGCCGAGGCCTACGCCGAGCTCGTCGCCGAGGGCTGGCTCACCGCCCGCCAGGGCTCCGGCACCACCGTCGCCGACCGCGCCGCACCCGTCCCGCCTGCCCGGGCCCGCCGCCCCGCGCGCCGCCCCGGACCGGCGCACGACCTGCGCCAGGGCCAGCCCGACGCCGCCTCCTTCCCCCGCGCCGCCTGGCTGGCCGCCGCCCGCCGGGCCCTCACCGCCGCCCCGAACGAGGCCTTCGGGCCGGGCGACCCCCAGGGCCGGCCCGAACTGCGCGCCGTCCTCGCCGACTACCTCGCCCGGGCCCGCGGCGTGCGCACCGACCCCGACCGGATCGTGGTCTGCTCCGGCTTCGCCCACGCGCTGCGCCTGCTCTTCGACGGCGCCGCGCCCGCCCTGCCGCCCGCCGACCAGGGGCCGCTGGCCGTCGAGGCGTACGGGCTGGGCTTCCACCGCGGGCTGCTGGCCGCCGCCGGCGTCACCGCCGTCCCGCTGCCGATCGACGAACAGGGCGCCCGGATCACGGAGTTGGCCCGGTACCCGGAGGTCCGGACGGTCCTGCTCACCCCCGCCCACCAGTTCCCGACCGGCGGCCCGCTGCACGCCGGGCGCCGCGCCGCCGTGATCGACTGGGCGCGCGGACGCGGCGGGCTCGTCCTGGAGGACGACTACGACGGGGAGTTCCGCTACGACCGCCAGCCGGTCGGCGCCGTCCAGGGGCTCGACCCCGACCGGGTCGTCTACCTCGGCAGCGCCAGCAAGAGCCTGAGCCCGGCGCTGCGCCTCGGCTGGATGGTCCTGCCGGACCACCTGGTCGACCGGGTGCTCGCCGCGAAGGGCGAACGCGAGGCCTGGGTCAGTGCGTTGGACCAGCTGACGCTCGCCGAGTTCATCGACTCCGGCGGCTACGACCGCCACCTGCGCCGGATGCGCCGCCGCTACCGGGACCGCCGCGACCAGCTGGTGGCCGCGCTGGCCGTCCACGCCCCGCACATCGAGGTGTCCGGCATCGCGGCCGGCCTGCACGCCGTGCTGCGGCTCGCCCCCGGCACCGAACGGTCCGTTCTCCAGGCCGCCGCCCACCGCGGCCTGGCGGTCGAGGGGCTCGCCGACTACCGGCACCCGGCAGCCGATCCGGCGGCGACGCCCGCCGTCGACGGCCTGGTGGTCGGCTACGCCACGCCGCCGGACCACGCCTGGCCGGCCGCGCTCCGGGCACTGTGCGACGTCCTGCCGGCGCCGGCCTGAGCACCTACCGGCCTGAGCACACCGGCCTCAGCGCACCGGGCCGGGCGCACCGGCCCGAGCAGGTCGTCCGGGTGCGCGGCGAAGGATAGGGCACCGGCGGTTCCGCCGGGCCGGAACGCGGACGGTCGGTCCCCGGCGTCCGCCCGCCGCTCGTACGCGAGTACGGGTTCGGGCCGAGGAGGGCGGCCCCGACGGCGCCGCCCCCTACGCTCCTTGGACATGCGCAGAACACATCTGAGCCGTGCCGCGCTCGCCGTGGGCCCGGCCCTCGCCGCCGGACTGCTGCTGGTGGCACCCGCCCGGGCCGCCGACAGCCCGCTGCCCCTGACGGCGGTCTCCGACCACCAGACGACCGGCCGGGGAGGTGAGTTCACACTGACCCTGACGCTCACCAACCCGTACGACACCCCAATCCAGTTCGTCTACCAGAGCGTCCAGGAGACGTACGACACCAGCCTGGTGAAGGGGCTCAAGTACACCGCCACGGCCTGCGGCACCCAGACCAACGGGTGCAGCGACAACGTGCACGGCGGCATCGCCCGCTACGACGTCCCGCTCGCCCCCGGCGCCAGCAGCACCTTCACGGTCACCTACGCCGTGGCCCCGGACTCGGCCTGCGGCCAGGGCGTCCGGATCGACTTCTACTCGTACCTGTACTACGAGTACCAGGGCGGTCTGGCCAACAACTCCGGCATCCTGGGCATCCCCGGTACCCAGGTCGCCTGCTGATCCACCCCCTTCCCCCCGGCGCGGCCCTCGCGGCCGCACCCCCCGTACACCCGTCAGGTGCCGGCCACCCCCGTACCGGCACCTGACGGGCCTTCCGCATGCGTCGGAGCCGGTGTCGGAGCCGGAGCCGGTGCCGGGCTCGGTGTCTGAGCCGGGTGGCAGGATCGGGCCATGCCCGACCACGCATGGATGCCGTACCGCCCCGGACCGGACGACGACCTGTTGCTGCCCTACGGGCTGTACGCCGCCCTGCGGGAGCAGGTGGGCCCGGAGCACACCTCCCGGGTCGGCGGGCTGCTGCGCCCCTCGCTGGAGCTGCGCACGGACGTCGCCGAGGACGAGCCCGGCTGGACGTCCGTCGGGCGGACCGGCGGATCGGCGGCGCTGCCGCCTGGCATCGACTGGCCCGAGGGCGACGGCCACCCGATGGAACTGCTCGCCCAACTCGACTGCGCCCGGCTGGCGGAGGCCTTCCGGGCCGGTGGCGGCGGGCGCTGGCCGCTGCCGGTCGAGGGCCTGCTGCTGTTCTTCCACGACCCGATGCCCGCCGACCTCGACGGGGAGAGCTGCCGGGTGCTGCACGTCCCGCCCGGGAGCCCGGAGCGTCCGGCCCCGCCGGACCCGGACGGCCTGGAGCCGCTGCCCGCTCGGCCGGTCCGGGCGCGCTGGGCCCGGTCGGCGCCCTCCTACCTGGAGGACGAGCTGCGGGCGCTGCTCGCGGGCGACTACCTGGTGGCCATGGGCGTCTCGGACGCCTGCCGCGAGCACCTCGGCGGGGCCGACGTCCGGCTCCTGGGGTGGTGCGACAGCGACAACACCACCCGCCCCGACGGGCACCGGCCGCTGCTCCAGGTCGAGGGTTCGGCGGTGGAGGCGCGGTGGGGCGAACTCGTCAACGTCTCGTTCTGGATCACCGAGGAGGACCTGGCCGCAGGCCGCCTCGACCGGGTGCGGCAGGGCCTGGAGGTCGCCTGAGCGGTGCGCCGGGTTGACGGCGGGAGGCCGTGCGGCAGGAGGGCGCGCGGGATGGGGTGGGGCCGGTGGGGCGCCCGGGGCACGGGGTGCGCACTCGCGAACGGGTGTTCCGGTGACGATAGCGGCCCGTGGGGGCGGATCACCGGAGATTCACCCTATCGGGGGGTAGTGGGCCGCCGTACGGGCTCCGTCGGGTTCTGGTGATCTAGGGTTCCGGATGGGCCGCCGGGCGATGGCGGTCGTCCTCTCGATACTCGCCAACTTCCCCACCAGCTCGCGGATCTGATGATCCGTTGCGGAGCATGCCCCGGAACCGGAGCGGTACCGGCCCCGGCTGCGTGATCCGACCACACGAATGGAGACCCCTGCCGATGTCCGTGGACACGACGAGCCCGGAGACACAGCAGGACCGGCAGCAGAGCCTCGCGACGGCCGCTGCCCGCAACCTTGCCACCACGACCAAGTCCGCCCCGCAGATGCAGGAGATCACCTCCCGCTGGCTGCTCAAGGTGCTCCCGTGGGTCGAGGCCCACGGTGGTGCGTACCGGGTCAACCGACGGCTCACCTACACCGTCGGCAACGGCGTGGTGGAGTTCATCAAGACCGGATCCCAGGTCCGCGTGATCCCGGCCGAGCTGGGCGAACTCGCCCTGCTGCGCGGCTACGAGGACGAGGAGGTGCTGACCGCCCTCGCCGACCGCTGCCAGCAGCGCGACTTCGGCCCCGGCGAGGTGCTCACCACCCAGGGCGAGGCGGCCGACCGGATCTTCCTGATCGCGCACGGCAAGATCAACAAGATCGGCACCGGCAAGTACGGTGACGAGACCGTGGTCGGCGTGGCCGCCGACGGCGACCGCTTCGGCGACGACTCGCTGCTGAACCCGGACGCGGTCTGGGAGTACACGGCGAAGACCACCACCTCCGGGGTCGCCCTCACCCTGAGCCGGGACGACTTCGCCCGCATCCGGGACAACGCGCCGAGCCTCCAGGAGCACCTGGCGACGTTCCTGTCCCTGCCGCTGCAGGCCCAGAACGAGCGCGGCGAGGCCGAGATCGCCATGTCGGCCGGCCACCGCGGCGAGTACGAACTCCCCGGCGCCTTCGTGGACTACGAGCTCAAGCCGCGCGAGTACGAGCTGAGCGTCGCCCAGACCATCCTCAAGATCCACACCCGCGTCGCGGACCTGTACAACCAGCCGATGAACCAGACCGAGCACCAGCTCCGGCTGACCATCGAGGCCCTGCGCGAGCGGCAGGAGCACGAGATGATCAACAACCCGGAGTTCGGCCTGCTCAACAACGCCGACTTCGACCAGCGGATCCAGACCCACTCCGGCCCGCCCACCCCGGACGACCTGGACGAGCTGCTCAACCGCCGCCGTGACCCGGACTACCTGCTGGCCCACCCCAAGGCCATCGCCGCGATCGGCCGCGAGTTCAACGCCCGGGGCATCTACCCGCACCACGTCGACCTCGGCGGGCAGCAGGTCCCGGCCTGGCGCGGGGTTCCGATCCTGCCGTGCAGCAAGATCCCGATCACCAAGGAGAACACCAGCTCGATCCTGGTGATCCGTACCGGTGAGGACAACCAGGGCGTCATCGGCCTGCACCAGACCGGGCTGCCGGACGAGTACCAGCCCTCGCTCTCGGTCCGCTTCATGGGGATCGACGAGAAGGCGATCATCTCCTACCTGGTCAGCGCCTACTACTCCTGCGCGATCCTGGTGCCGGACGCGGTCGGTGTGCTGGAGAACGTCGAGATCGCGCACCGCCGCCACTGAGCGCGCGGAACGGCGGGCGCGGGCCGTAACCGGTCGGCGCGAAGATCGTTTCACCTGATGGCGGACGGCCCGCCCCGGAGGCGGGCCGTCCGCCTGATCGCGTCTGAATGCGCATGGTCGTACCCGATCGGCTCTGATTCGGATCCGACCACTGCTGCCCGTTCCTGTCGGCCGATCAGCCAAATCCTTCCGTCCTGCCCGGACGACCCGAGAGGTGTGTGGAGCCCATGCCGCAGCGCCGGCAGTACCGACGGATACCGCGGCACGGCGGCGGGGGCGCGGTCCCCGGTCGACGGGCGCGGCTGATCGGCGCGGCGGTCGGCGTGGTGGCGATGTGCGCGCTGGTAGGCGGGGCCAGCGCATCGGGGGCCGAACGCCCCGGCGGGCACGCGAACGGCGCGGCCGTCGACACCTGCGTGTGCACCGGGACGGACGTGTCCACCACGGTGGGCCCGGGCGGCAGCGTGGACGTCGGAGTGGACGTGGACGTCGAGGTCGGCGTCACCGTCGCCCCCGACGTCGGCCGCCACCACGGGCCCCGGCCGCCGCACGACCACCACCACTGCCACCGGCCGCTGACGGCCGGCACGGTGCCCGCGGCGCCCTCGCCCTCCGGCACGGCCGGGCTCCGACCCGCGCCGGGGCGACCGACCGACGGCCACGGGTCCGACGGCCACGGTTCCGGCGGCCACGGGGCCGGCGGCCACGGGGCCGGCGACGAATGGTCCGGCGACGACGGGCAGGGGGAGCACGGGGACGGCTGGTGGCACTGGGGCCACCACCATCACCACCACCATCCGCACCCCTGCCCGAGCCCCACCCCGACGCCTACGCCGACGCCCACCCCGACCCCTACGCACACACCGACGCCGACGCCGACCCCCACCCCGACGCCCACGCGCACCCCCACGCCGACGCCCACGCGCACCCCGAGCCCCACCCCCACGCCGTCCCCGACCGCGGTGCCGTCGCCCCCGGACCCCACCCCGCCGCCGTCGCCCCCGGCCCCGGCGTCTCCGCCGCCGCCCGCCCCCGCGCCGGCCCCACCGCCCCCGGCGGTGCCCGCCGCGCCCGCGGCCCCGGCCCCCGCGGCCCCCGCCCCGCAGCCGCCACCGCCCGCGGTGGTGCCGGTTCCGGCGGTGCCCGCGCCGACGGCCCCCGCCGTGGTGGCGCCCAGCCCCGTGCTGCCGAGCCCGGCCCGTCCGAGCCCGGTCTGGCCCGCCCCGTCGGCGGATCCGTCCTTCAAGGTGGTGCGGGCCTCCAAGTCGGGGCCCGTCGCGCCGCCGCACCACGGCGCCTCGACCACCACCACGATGCTGCTGATCACTGTCCCCGCGGTGCTCGCGGCGGCCTCGCTGCGCCCGGGTCGTGGCCGCGGCCGCGGTCGTTCCGGGTCCTGACGGCCTTCCGTCCCGACCTTCCCCCGGCTCCTCCTGTCGAGTCCCGTCGAGCGGGCCCGGGGGTTCGCCTTTCACGTCACGAGCCAAGCCAGAGAAGGGAGTTCCCATGTCCGAGTGGGTGGCGCTGATCATCGCCTTGGCGGCGGCCTGTGCCGTTGTGTCGACGGTGGTGGTGCTGCGGCGTCGCGGCACCGGTGTCGTCGAGAACACCGACGAGACGCCGGACGTCATCGAGTACATCACGATGATGATCGGAGTGGTCTACGCGATCGTCCTCGGCCTCGCCATCGCGGGTGTCTGGGAGGCGCGCGGCGCCGCCCAGGACGACCTGTTCCGTGAGGCCCAGTCGCTGCGGGAGGTCAGCGACCGGGCGGTGGTCTACCCGGTCGAGTTCCGCGACCAGGTCCGGTCCGATGTCGACGCCTACGTCACCTACGTGGTGACCGTCGAGTGGGACTACATGGGCAAGAACGGTGAGATCACCGACAAGGGCACCGAGTTGCTGGACAAGATCCAGAACGAGGTGGTCTCCCGGGCGCCGGCCTCGGAGCTGGAGGCCCAGGCCTACCAGCCCATCACCGACCGGATCAGCCAGGCCTCCGACTCCCGCAACCAGCGCGGCCAGAACGCCGGGCCGACCATGCCGGGCGTGGTGTGGTTCGGGCTGATCGGCGGGGCGGTGGTGACCATCGGCATGCTGTTCGCGCTGCAGATCCAGCACACCCCACGGGAGTTGATCCTGGCGGCCTGTTTCAGCGTGCTGATCGCCTTCCTGCTGTTCATGATCTGGGACTTCGACGATCCGTTCGCCCGGAGTGTCTCGGTCACCACCCAGCCCTTCACGGACCTCTTCCCCTCGCTCAACCTCAAGAGTTGAACCGGGGCCGAGATCGACGCCGACGCCGGTGGTCCCGAACGGGGCCACCGGCGTCGGTCGTTCGACCGGCTCGACGTCAGCGCAGGCTGCTGTCCATCGAGTTGAGCATGGTGCCGGAGGCGTCGTCGTTCTCCAAGGAGAAGGCGAACAGGCCGCCCAGGCCCTTGCCCTTGGCGTAGGAGCCGCGGGCCTGGACGGCCTGCGGGGTGTCACCCGTCCAGAAGTTGGTGCCGTCGTAGACCCAGCTGCTCTCCGTCACCGGGTCCCAATGGGTCTGCGCGGCGGTCGGGTTGAGCTCCTTCCAGGCGGCCAGACCGGCCTCCTGGCTGAGCGGCTTGGCGGCCGTCGGGCCGGTCGCGCTCTGGTACAGGCCGTAGTTCGAGCCGGCCGGGACGCCGGTCCAGCCGCGCCAGTAGAACGGGATGCCGAGCACGATCTTGTTCGCCGGGAAGCCGCCGGGGATGCCGTACTCGGGCAGGCCGGTGGTGTACGCGGTGAGCGTGGTGTCCACGTTGTACTTGCGGGTGCCGGGGGTGATCGGTGTGGTCGGGTCCGCCGCGCTGTCGTGCAGCGGGTCCTGGTGGTTGGTCGGGCCCTTGGCGTCCCAGGAGCCGTGCATGTCGTAGGACATCACGTCGGCGTAGTCCAGGTAGGCGCCGATCCTGTCGGTCTCCAACTGGGCGATCTTGTCCTGGCCGCTGGGCAGCGCGGCGCTCAGCAGGTAGCGCTTGCCCTGGGCGGCGCCGAGGGCGTCCAGCTGGGTGCGGAACTCCTTGAGCAGCAGGGTGTAGTTCTGCTTGTCGGCGGGGGAGTAGTGGTTGCCCGTGTGGCCGCCGGCCGAGCCCGGGTACTCCCAGTCGATGTCGATGCCGTCGAAGATGCCGGCCGCCGAGGCCGCGCCGCCGGAGGCGTCGCCGGCGACCCCGGTCGGCAGGTTCCCCTTGAGGAACATGTCGACGCAGGAGGAGACGAAGGCCTTCCGGGAGGCGTCGGTGGCGGCCGCGTCCGAGAAGTACTTGGAGTACGTCCAGCCGCCGATCGAGATGGTGAAGCGCAGGTTCGGGTACTTGGCCTTGAGCTGGCGCAGCTGGTTGAAGTTGCCCTTGAGCGGCTGGTCCCAGCCGTCGGTGCTGCCGTCCACGCTGGTGGCGGAGGTGTAGCCGTCCTGGTAGTCGGCGTAGGCGTCGCCCGCGCCGTCGCCGGCGTTGGGGTCGGAGTCGTTGGCCGAGTCGGAGGCCTTCACCGCCTGGAAGCAGGTGAACTTCGAGGGGTCGATGTTGGCGAAGGCGTAGTGGACGACGTCCAGCTTGTTCGCGGCGCCGCTGGTGTCGACGTTCTTCGGGTAGTACGCGTTCTCGTAGATGCCCCACTGGTCGAAGTAGGCCGCGCGGACCGGCTGTTGGGCCGGGGCGGCGGCGGTCGTGGTGCTCACCGGGGCGGACTGGGCGGAGGCGTGGCCGCCCGAGTAGCCCTGGACGCTGAACGTGTAGGCCTGGCCGGGCCGCAGCGAGCTGACGGCGACCGAGGTGCCCATCGAGGTGGCGACCAACTGGCCGTTGGACCACACCTTGTAGGCGACCGGGCCGTCGTCGCCGTTCAGGGTGGACGGCTGCCAGCCGAGTACCACGGCGCCGGAGGTGACCTTGCTGACCGTGACGCCGGTCGGGGTGGTGACCTTGCCGTCCCCGGCCGGGCCGCTCGCGGTGGCGGTCGCGGTCGGACTCCCGGTGGGGCTGCCGCTGGGTGATCCGCTGGGGCTCCCGGTCGGGGAGCCCGTCGCGGTCGGACTGCCGCTGGGGGAGCCGGTGGCCGTGGGGCTGCCCGAGGCCGTCGGACTGGTGGACGCCGTGGGGCTGCCGGTGGCCGTCGGACTGGTGGACGCCGTCGGGCTGGTGGTGGAGGTCGGCCCGCCCGGCCCGGTCAGGGTGAGGTCGTCCGCGTAGTACGTGCCGGTGCCGTACCAGCCGTGGGTGAAGACCGTGACGGAGGTCGTGGTGGCGCCGGTGGTGAAGGTGCTGCTGAGCTGGTTCCAGCCCGTCCCGCCGGGCGTCCAGCTGGAGGCGTTGACACCGGTGCCGGTGGCGCCCAGGTACACGTAGCTGCCCTGGACGAAGCCGGCCAGGGTGTAGCTGGTGTTCGGCTGGACGGTGACGGTCTGCTGGCACTGCGCGGTGTCGGAGCCGGAGGCGGCGCCGCTGAGCGCGTAACTCCCGCCGTGCACCGGGGTGGTGACCACCGAGCCGTTGGAGCAGCTCCAGCCGGACAGGGTGCCGGTCTCGAAGCCGCCGTTGGCCAGCAGGTTGACCGGCGAGGCGGCGGCGGAGCCGAGGGTGAGGGCGAGGGCGGCGCCGCTGGTGGTCAGCGTGGCGGCCAAGGCCAGTGCGGTGGCCCGTCTGTGCCGGGTGGCCCGACGGGCGGCTCGACCCTCGGCGGGCAGGTCGGGCCGTGCGGGCAGGACGCGGTCGTGCATGCGGGGTGTCCTCCGGATGTGTGGGGGTTCCGGCGGTGCGTGGCCCGGACGGGCCGTGGGGAGCCGGCCCGGACGCGGTGGGGGCGACCGGGCGGGGTGACACGTGCTTGACGGGTGCTCGACTGAACAGATTGGACTGGACCAATATTCGCCGTCAAGGGTGTCCACCCGCTGGACCGACCCGGGCGGCGAACAGCGGCCGACCGGTAGGTTGACCGGGACGGAACAGGACCGCCGAACGGAGGAGCGCATGGACAGTCAGGGCTGGGACGACCGCTACGCCGCGAGTGAACTGGTCTGGGGCGCCGCGCCCAACCGGTGGGTGGTGCGCGAACTCACCGGCCGCACCCCCGGCCACGCCCTCGACCTGGCCACCGGCGAGGGCCGCAACGCCATCTGGCTCGCCGCCCAGGGCTGGGAGGTCACCGGCCTCGACTTCTCCGCCGTCGCCCTCGAACGCGCCGAACGGCTCACCGCCGAACTGCCCGACGAGGTCGCCGACCGCCTCACCTGGCGCCACGGCGACGCCCGCACCCACGAGGCCCCCACCGTCGGCTACGACCTCGTCCTGGTCGCCTACCTCCAACTGCCCGCCGCCGACCGCCGCGCCGCACTGCACCGCGCCGCCGAAGCACTCGCCCCCGGCGGCACCCTGCTGGTGATCGGACACGACCTGAGCAACCTCACCGAGGGCGTCGGCGGCCCGCAGGACCCGGCCGTGCTGCTCACCCCGCGGGACGTCCTCGCCGACCTCGCCCCCTACGGCCTGCACACCGTGCGGGCCGAGCGCGTCCGGCGCGAGGTCGACACCGAACCCGGCCACCGGGGCGGTGCGACGGGCAGCGCGACCGGCGCCGCGACGGGCGTCGCGATCGACGCGCTCGTGCGCCTGGAGCGGGGTGCCGCGTGAGCGCCCGGCCCACGACCGCCCGACCCACCCGCCGGCTGCTCCTCACCGGCCTCGCGGCCGCCGCCCCGCTGGTGCTCGCCGGCTGCTCCTCCGGCAAGAAGGACAAGGCCGACAAGAACGGCCCGGTGGCCAGGGCCAGTGACCCGGGCGGCGCCGCCTTCGTGATGATCATCCGGCACGGCGAGAAGCCCGACGGCAACCAGCCCGGCCTGGACGAGAACGGCAAGCACGACGGCAAGTCCCTCACCCAGCGCGGCTGGGACCGGGCCAAGGCACTGCCCACCCTGTTCACCACCCCGCCCGCGACCGGCCTGCGCACCCCCGCCCGGATCTACGCCGCCACCGACCAGGGCCCGCTGGCCGGAGCCCACCGGATGCGGCAGACCGTCACCCCGCTGGCCGGCAGGCTCGGACTGACCGTGGACACCACCTACGCCGAGTCCCAGGAGTCCCAGCTGGCCGGCGCCGCCCTCGCCGGAACGCAGCCGGTGCTGATCTGCTGGGAGCACTCCCGGATCCCGCGCATCGTCGAGGCGCTCGGTGCGGCCGGCAGCGGGGCGCCGGGCACCTGGCCGGACCGGTTCGACCTGGTCTGGGTGTTCTCCCGGGCGGCCGGCGGGGCCTGGGCCTTCCAGGAGGTGCGCCAGCACCTGCTGGACGGCGACGCCTGATCCGCCCGGTCGCCCCCCGGTCCGGCTCGGTCGCCTCCGGCCCGGACCGGAGGCGACCGGGCGGATCCCGCTGCCCGCCGGTCAGACCGCCGACGCGCTGATCGTCACCACCGAGTACTGGACGACGGTCAGCGGCACGCTGACCGTCCCGGTGGTCACCGTGTACGGGACGGGCCGGGGCGCCGGGTCGGTGCCGTCCGGGCTGGCGACGGTCACGGCGGTGACGACCGCTCCGGCCGGGAGCGCGTACGAGAGGGTGCAGTTGACGGGCGTGGTGCGGAAGTCGGCCGGGGCGTCGCCGAAGTTGGTGAAGTTCACCAGGTGGACGACGGTGTCGCCGCCGAGCCGCCGGGCGTCCAGGAAGATCCGCCGGTCCCCGGTGAGGGTGACGGCGGGCGGCGCCGACTGCCGTACCGCCGCCAGCAGTTGGTCGGCCGAGGCCTGGTCGGTGTTCGACAGGTAGCTCAGCCCGGGCAGGGCCTTGAGGTACCAGCAGCTGCCGCTGCCGTAGGAGTTCCGCCGGCTCGCGGGCAACGGGTCGGCCCGGCGCAGCCCGAGGACGTCGGAGAGCGCGAACTCGGCGCGCCGGCCGCCCAGTTCGTCCAGCGCGGTGGGGGCCGGTCCGGTGATCACGACCGTCCCGCCGGCCGCGACGAAGCCGCGCAGCACGGTCGCCTCGGCATCCGAGACGGCCTGGAGGTTGGGCAGCAGCAGGACCTGGAAGCGGGCCAGGTCGGCGGCGACGAGGCCGGGGCTGGGCACGGTGTCGAACGGCACCTGGGCGTACACCAGGGCCTTGACCGTGCCGCGGAACTCGCCCAGCCAGGGCAGCGCGGCGCAGCTCATCTGCGGGTCGTCGCCGCCCCACCAGTCGGCGATCCCGGCCGGGGCCTTGGCGTTGGCGTACATCCCGTTGCCCTCGCCGGGCGCGACGTAGTCCCGGGACGGCGCGGAGTGGTAGACCCCGACCCGGGCCGCGGAGACCGGGTCGTAGAGCTTCCCCTGGTTGGCCCGGACGAAGGCGTACATCCGGGCGCGCATGGCCGCGTCCACGGTGTCGTTCTTGAACGGGGTCTTCACCTCGTACGGGTTGCAGCCGGCCGCGATCAGCTGGGACATCACCAGCGAGGCGTCGTCGGCCTGCCAGCCGTAGGAGAACGCCCAGGCGGGCTTGGTGCCGCTGGCCGCGCGGGCGTACTTGTACATCGAGATCAGGCAGGTCCAGTCGGTGGCGGTGGCGTGCCGCATGCCGTCGTAGTTGCCGAGGATGTCCACCTCCCAGACCTGGGAGACCGCGCCCTCGGCGGTGCGCAGGTAGCCGCCGTCCAGGCCGATGGAGGTGGCGTAGCGGTAGTCCATCGAGACCGTCTCGACGAAGGTGACCAGGTCGGGGTTGACCGAGCGCCCGGCGGCGGCGATGTCCAACTGGAAGCCGAGCAGGCTGCGGTGGCGCCACTCGACGTAGCGGCGGAACACCGGGTCGGTGAAGTCGGCGGCCCGGGGCAGGGCGAGCCCGGTGTCGGCCTTGAAGGCGGCCGCGCCCCAGCTGGAGGCGTCGCACCAGGTGAGCACGCCGTCGAAGTAGATCGGCACGTCCGGCCAGATGCCGTCCACGCCGGTGGCGGCCACCCCCTTGATCCGCCGGAGGTAGTAGTCCCGCCAGGGCGAGTCGGGGCTGAGCCAGACGCTCTCGTCGCCCGGGTCGACCCAGACCACCACGCTGCCGTAGAACACGTTGGGATTGCCCGCGAGGTCGCGCTGGACCCAGTCCTTGCCGTGGTCGTCCTTGTAGAAGGAGCGGCCCTTCTCACCGCCGGGGGAGATCAGTTCGAGGGACGGGTAGTACATGACGACCTTGAGGCCGGCCGCGTGGGCCAGGCCGGTGAAGGTCTTCACGTCGGCCATGTGGGCGGCGAACTCGGCGTCGGTGAGCCAGTTGGAGAGCAGGGTGTCGAGTTCGATGACACTGACGTTCTGCGCCTTGAGGGCGTCGACGCAACCCTGCATGTCGGCGGGCTCGTTGAAGGTGCCGTCGGCGATCCGGGCGTAGCGGGTCCAGTCGGGCCAGGGCTGCGCCGGGGCGGATCCCGGCGCGGCCGGGCGGGCGGCTCGGGCGGCTCGGGCGGTCAGGGTCGGGGTCGGGGTGGCGGGAGCGGTCGGCGCGGCCGGGGCGAACGGGGTGGCGGCCCGGGCCGGGGCGGCGGGCAGCAGGCGGCCAGCGGCGAGGGCGCCGCCCGCGCCGAGGCCGGCCCGGAGCAGCCGGCGGCGGCCGAGGCGGGCGGTGGTGGCGGCGGTGGCCGCGGGCGGTGTTCCGTCGTGCTGTTCGGGCATGGTGGTCCCCCAGCGTGGGTCGGAGCGGCTCCGAGGCGACCCTAGACCGTGCGCCGCCCGTCGGGCCGGTCCCCTGTCATGGCTACGCCAGTCGTCGGACGGGTGGATCCGCCGGTGCGCGGAGCACCGCCGCGAGCGGGGCCGGTGGGGCTGGTGGGTGGGAGCGCCGCCGCCTGGGTAGGGGACCTGGACGGACGCCGTCCGATGATCATGGTTTCTCTGTGTGCGATAGGTTCACGGCACGGACGGCGGCGGGAACGAGGAGGGCACAATGGCCGTTTCGCTGGCCAAGGGGCAGAAGATCAGCCTGGAGAAGCCGGGCGGTGGGCAGCTGAGCGTGGTCCGGATGGGCCTGGGCTGGCGGGCGGTGCAGCGCAAGGGCTTCCTGGCCAAACTGCTGTCCGCCGGGCAGGAGATCGACCTGGACGCCTCGGCGGTGCTCTTCGCCCACGGCAAGCCGCTGGACGTGGTCTTCTTCCAGCACCTCACCAGCAACGACGGCTCCGTCCGGCACAGCGGGGACAACCTGGTCGGCGGCTCGGGCGGCGCGACCGACGACGAGTCGATCACCGTCGACCTGACCAGGGTGTCAGCCGAGGTCGACCAGATCCTCTTCACCGTGAACTCCTTCACCGGGCAGACCTTCCAGGAGGTCGAGGCCGCCTTCTGCCGCCTGGTCGACGAGACCACCGGCGTCGAGCTGGCCCGCTACACCCTCACCGGCGGCGGCCCCTACACCGCCCAGATCATGGCCAAGGTGCAGCGCACGCCGGGCGGTTGGCAGATGGCCGCGATCGGCCAGCCCGCCAGCGGGCGCACCTTCCAGGACCTCATGCCGGAGCTGGTCAAGCACCTGTGACCCTCGGGCTCGGGCTCGGGCCCGGGTTCCGGCGCCTCAGTCGAGGTCGCGGCGCCGGAACCCGGCCAGGGCCAGCGCGATCAGCGCGGCCGCGACCAGGGTCAGCACGGCCGGCGGCGCCCAGTCCATCCGGGCCGCCGGGAGCCGGGGCACCCGGCCGAACGGGGACAACCCGTCCAGCCCCCGGGGCAGCCGCAGCAACGGGCCCAGGTAGCCGATCACGAACGCGTACGCCGGGACGGCCCAGGCCAGCGCCGTCGCCCGGGGCAGCCAACCGTGGACGGCGGCCGCGAACCCCACCGTCACCCACAGCGCGGGCACGAAGGCCAGCGCCGCACCCAGCAGCCGCAGGAACACGGCGCCGTCGCCGGTCGACAGCGCCCCCGCCAGGCCGAAACCCGTGCCCGCCGCCACCATCACCACGACGGAGCCCAACAGCGCCGCCGCCAGGTGCCCGCCCAGCCAGCCGGAGCGCGACACCCCCGCGGCCAGCACGGGCACCGCCCGCCCGGCGCTCTCCTCGGCGCGCGCACGCTGCGCCGCCAGCACCGCGTAGACGCCGCCGACCACCGCGACGACCAGCATCGTCAGCGCCGCGAAGGAGTCGGCGAGGGAGTGGCCGCCCAGCCGGGCCAGCGCCTCCTTGATCCGGTCGACGTCCCGGAGCATCGAGTCGGCCTCGCCGAGCAGCGAGCCGTACATCGCGCCGAGCAGCAGCAGGGCCGTCGCGAAGCCGCCGATCAGCCCGCGGTGCAGCCGCAGCGCCAGGCCGAACGGGGTGCCGAGGAAGGCGCTGCCGGTGGCCGGGCCGGGGCGGGCCGCGCGCAGCCCGGCGCCGAAGTCGCGGCGGGTGCTCAGCGCGAACCCCGCCACGGCCGTGCCGGCGGCCAGCGCCAGTGCGGGCAGCAGCGGCCACCAGCGGTCCTCGACGAAGGGGTAGCTGCGCTGGAGCCAGCCGATCGGGGAGGCCCAGGAGAGGCCGGTCCGGCCGGTGTCCCCGGCGGCGCGCAGCGCGTAGGCGGCGCCGAGTACGGCGAGGGCGAGCCCGGAGGCCGTCCGGGCGTGCGCGGAGACCTGCGCGGTGACGGCGGCGACGGCCCCGAACAGCAGCCCGCCGACGGCCGTGGCGGCGCCGTAGAGCAGCGCGCCGCCGGCGCCCAGTCCGGGGATGCCGAGGGCGGGCAGGCCCAGGGCGAGCAGCAGGCCGAGGGCGAGGTCGGCGACCGCGGCGGCGGCCAGCGCGGCGGCGAGCTGGGCGTGCCGGCCGACGGCGGCCGAGCGGACCAACTCGGCGCGGCCTCCCTCCTCCTCGGCCCGGGTGTGCCGGATGACGGTCAGCACGTTCAGCAGACCGGCCAGCACGACCAGTAGGCCCAGCAGCCGGTGGCCGAGCATCGCGCCCCAGGTGTAGTCGGCCAGGTAGCGGGCCGGGCCGGTCATGGCGAGCACGGCCGGACTGGCCGAGGCGTGCGCGATCGAGGCCCGGTCGGCGGCGGTCGGGTAGACGGAGTGGACGCTGTCGGCGGTGGCCAGGGTGAGCAGCCCGAGGCCGAGCACCCAGGCGCTCAGCCGCACCCGGTCGCGGCGCAGCGCGAAGCGCAGCAGCGTGGCGCCGCCGGCCAGGGCGGCGGGCCCGCCGGGGCGGACCGGGGCGGTGCGCCGGGCGGTGGGGGCGGTGGTGGCGGTCATCGGACGGCCTCGGGGTCGGGGCGGTGCCCGTTGGCGGCCAGCTCGTCGCCGTAGTGGCGCAGCATGAGCTCCTCCAGGGTGGGCGGGTGGCTGACCAGGGTGCGCAGTCCGGCCTCGCTCAGCATCCGTACGGCGGCGTCGAGCCGGGCGCCGTCCACGGCGAAGCGGACCCGGCGCCCCTCGGTGCGCAGGGCGTGCACCCCGGGCAGCGCGTCCAGTCCGGTGACGGGCCGGTCGGTCTCCGCCTCCACGGTGGTGCGGGTGAGGTGGCGCAGCTCGGACAGGGTGCCGCTCTGCACCACCCGGCCCCGGCGGATGATGCTGACCCGGTCGCCCAGTTTCTCCACCTCGTCCAGGACGTGGCTGGAGAGCAGGACGGTGCGGCCCTGGTCCTTGGCCTGCCGGACGACGTCCTGGAAGACCACCTCCATCAGCGGGTCCAGGCCGGAGGTCGGCTCGTCCAGCAGTAGGAGCTCGGCGTCGGAGGCGAGTGCGGCGACGATGGCGACCTTCTGCCGGTTGCCCTTGGAGTAGCTGCGGCCCTTCTTGGTCGGGTCGAGGTCGAAGCGCTCGATCAGTTCGTCCCGGCGGCGGCGGTCGGGCCGGCCGCGCAGTCGGCAGAGCAGGTCGATCGCCTCGCCGCCGGTGAGGTTGGGCCACAGCTCGACGTCCCCGGGGACGTAGGCGAGGCGGCGGTGCAACTCGACGGCGTCGCGCCACGGGTCCTCGCCGAGCAGCCGGGCGCTGCCGCCGTCGGCGCGCAGCAGGCCGAGCAGGACGCGGAGGGTGGTGGACTTCCCGGCGCCGTTGGGGCCGAGGAAGCCGTGGACCTCGCCGGTCTCGACGGTGAGGTCGAGGCCGTCCAGCGCGGTGGTCCGGCCGAAGTTCTTGCGCAGGCCGGACAGGATGATGGCCTTGGTCATGCTTCCGAAGCTACCGTAGTTTCAGAAAAACGTGAATATTGGGAAGGCGTTAAAGTTCGGTCAGTGGGCGGATGATCTCCGGGAAAGGGGAGAGCGGTGGAACGGGAGCCGGAGCGGAGTGCGGAGCAGGGCGTGGAGCAGGGGGCGGCGCCGGCGCCGGGCAGGTGGCACGAGTACCAGGCCGTGGCCGACTTCGTGGAGCGGTTCGCGGCCGAGCTGGTGGTCGCCGGCATGGGCCGGATGCCCGCGCGGATCTTCTCCTGCCTGATGGCCGAGGAGAGCGGTGTGCTGACCTCCGCCGAGCTCTCCGAGCGGCTGCAGATCAGCCCGGCGGCCGTCTCCGGCGGGATGCGCTACCTGATCCAGGTCGGTCTGGTCGCCAAGGAGCGCGAGCCGGGCTCCCGCCGCGACCGCTACCGGGTGCTCAACGACGTCTGGTTCGAGTCGCTGACCCGGCGCGACGAACTGCTGCTGCGCTGGATCGGGGTGTTGAAGGAGGGTGAGGTGACCGTCGGCAGGGGCACGGTGGCGGGGGAGCGGCTCGCGGAGAGCGCGGCCTTCTTCGAGTTCATGATCGACGAGCTGCACGGGATGCTCGGCCGCTGGCGCGTGCACCGGGCGGCGCGGCACCTGGAGCTGTAGGAAGCCGGCCCCGACGGCGTTCGCGTCCCGGATGTGCGGACGGCGGCAGTCCGGCCGGTCGGGCCGTCCTGCCGCCGTCGGCGGTTCGGTGCGGTGTGTGCGCGGGTGCTACTTCTTCGCGCTCGCCGAGGGGGAGGGGGAGAGCGAGGCACTCGGCGTGCCGGTCGGCGCGGCGGAGGTGGTGGCGCTGGCGCTCGGGCTGCCGCTGGGCGTGGGCGTCGCGCAGTTCGGGGCGGTGGTCGGGGCGGCCGACGGGGTGCCGGTGGGGGTGGCCGTCGGGCCGGCGGTGGGCGAGGGCGAACCGGTGGGCGTGGCCGTTCCGGTGGGCGTCGCGGTCGCGGTCGGGCTCGGGCAGGACGTCGGCGTGCCGGTCGGGGTGCCGGACGGTGTGCCGCTGGGCGTGGCCGTCGGGGAGGCGCTGCCGGTCGGCGTGGTGCTCGGAGTCGTGGTCGGCGTGCCGCTCGGGGTGGCCGTCGGGCTGGCGGAGGGCGAGGGCGAACCGCTCGGCGTCGGCGTGCCGGTGGGCTGCGCGGACGGCGTCGGAGTCGGCGTCACCGGAGGCACCGTCGGCCGGCCGCCCGGCGTCGGGCCGGTGCCGCTGCCGGTGTCGCCGGTCGGGGTGGTGCCCGCGGTGCCGGTGCTGCCGGACGGCCGGAGGAAGGGCGAGGGCGTCGAGCCGGGCAGGGTCGGGACGCCCGGGCGGTCCGCGACCGTGGTCACCTGGCCGCTGCCGAAGTGCGCCATCCAGTTGCGGACGGTGCGCAGGTACTCGGTGGAGTTGTTGTAGCTGAGGATCGCCCGGTCCAGCTGGGCCGGGTCGGAGAGGTCCCGGCCGCCCGCGCAGAGGTAGCGCCCGGCGGTCTCGGCCGCGTCGAAGATGTTGTTCGGGTCGGCCGTGCCCTTGCCGGTGGCGTCCACGCCCCAGGAGGCCCAGGTGGAGGGGATGAACTGCATCGGGCCGACCGCGCGGTCCCAACGGGAGTCGCCGTCGTAGCGGCCGCCGTCGGTGTCGGGTATCGCGGCGAAGCCGTTGCCGTCCAGTGCCGGGCCGAGGATCGGGGTGAGCGTGGTGCCGGCGGCGTCCACCTTGCCGCCGTTCGCCTGGCCGGACTCGACCTGGCCGATCGCCGCCAGCAGCTGCCAGGGCAGGTGGCAGCCCGGCGAACGCTGCGCCAGTGAGGCCTCGGCCTTCTGGTACGCGGCGAAGACGGTGGCGGGCAGCGAGGGCCCGTTGGCGGTGAACGGGCCGGCCGCGGGCAGGCCGGGCTGGGTGCCGGGCGGCTGCGGCAGCTGGACGGCGCTGCCGCCGTCGGCGGCGGTGCCCGGGACTCCGGCGGCCGGACCGCCGAAGGGGGTGGCGGAGCCCGAGGACTGCGCGGCGGCGTCCTGCGACTGCCCGGTGTCGGCGGCGGCGGCCGGGGCGAGCCCGAGGCCCGACACCTGAGAGCCGGTCAGCGCGGCCAGCGCGGCGAACGCGGCCGCCGTGCCGGTGACCCGCTTGCCGATCCGTACCTTCCGCCCGCCCTTGGCACTGCCGATCCTCGCCGCCATCTGCTGCCCCTCCCCGTCGCCGTCCGGACCCTCCCGGAACGGTTGAGCCTTCGTCATCGTGCCCGCCCGCCGCATCGGCGGCGCCCGCCGCCGCAACGATTAGTATCACGACGATCTGACAGGTCCAGGATGGACGGGAGGCGGCCGCGAACCCGACGACGGGTGAACGCGGCGCCCCGGCCGGGGTCCGGTCGACCCGGAGCCGTCGCGCGGTGCCCACTCCGCGCTCCATCTCCGCTGCCGGTAAAGGGAGTTGGCCGTAGGGACAACGCCGGGCGGCCGGGCGCCCCGGCGGTCGGACGGGCGGTTCGAAGCGCGGGGGTGGTGCGTGGGCGTCGTTTCGGGCTCCCCGGCGGCGCCCGTCGCGAACCCCCCTGACCTGGCCCGATGCCCGCCCCCGTGGGCGGCCTTCCCTAGCAGGGCGGACGGTCGGGCGCCAGGGGGCGTCCCCAACTCGGCCCTGGACGGATGACGTTCAGGTGAAAGTGGGCATGCCAGGAATCCCGGTCCGGCATGCTGTGCCGCGTGACCATGTGGATGGAGGCCGAAACCGTGACCGCGAACCTGCCGGAGACCGTCGCCGAGGGGGCGGTGGTCCTGCCGGCACCCCCTCGGGTGGTGGACGACCTGGCCCGTGACCTGACCCAGGCCGCCGCCGCCGTCCGGGCGGTGTCGCGGAGCGGCCGTACCACCGGCGGGGACGTCGCGGTCGCCGCCTACACCGCCGTGGTGTGCACCGGGCGTTCGGCCGCGCGCGCCCTGGAGGAGGCCGCCGCCTGGTGCCGGCAGGCCCCGGAGGCCGAGGTGCACTCGCTCGCCTGGGCGCGGGTGCCCGGGCACCGGCACGACGTCTTCGAGTACCGCGTCACCATGGCCGTCAGCTTCCCCGACGACGAGACCGGGGAGCACCTCGGGGACACCCATCACTCCCACCGGTGAGGCCGTATGATCACCTGCATGGGTGATCGGGGTACGAACGGGACGGCCGGCGCGGCAGCGGACGACACCGCCAACGGGACTGCGGCAGAGGCCACTTCGGAGGCCGGCGAGCACGGCGACGACGGCCCGCGCGAACTCTCGCGGGTCGCCGCCGTCGGTGCCACCGTGCTGGCGATCGTCTGCGGCTGCGCGGCGATGCTGGCCGCGCTCCACTGGTTGGGCTGGACCGTCCCGGGCATCGGCTGGATCGTCGCCAAGGCCGGGATCAAGCTGTCCGTGGGCGGCTTCCTCGTCCTGGCCGTGGCCGCCGAGCACCTGCGCGGCAAGCTCCGGCCGAAGTCCCGCTCCTGACCGGCCCGCTCCTGACCGGCCCGGCCGGGCCGGTCGGCCACGGTGCCCCGGGGCTCAACCGGCCTGCGGCGCCGGGCAGGTGAGGTCGTGCTCGGGCGCGCGGCCGTCCAGCAGGTAGTGCTCGACGGTGTCCGTGACGCAGGGGTCGGAGCCCGGGTACTGGCCGTGGTTGCCGTTGCTGGTGACCGTCACCAGCCTGGAGCCGCGCAGCGCCCGGTGCGCGCCGAGCGCCGCCTCGTAGTACGTCGCCGGGTCGTGCAGCGAGTTGAGCATCAGCACCGGCGGCAGGTGGGCGCCGGTGACCTTGACCTCGGGCGCGGGGGCGGTCGGCCAGAGCGCGCAGACCGAGCTGAACGCGAGCGTGCGGGCACCGATCAGCGGGTAGCGCGCGGTGTTCTCCGCGCCGCGCTCGATCCAGGTGTCCAGGTCCTTCGTCCACGGGGTGTCGCCGCACGTCACCGAGAAGTACTCGGCGAGGAACTCCGGGCTGAGGTACTGGCCGAACAGTCGGCGGGCGGTCTCCTTGGCGGCCGGATCGGCCTGCTCCCAGTCGTCCAGCGCGGTCAATCCGCTCGCCAGGAGGGGGAAGGCCTTCTCGCTGTAGATCGCGTTGATCGTGCCGTTGTCCAGCTGGTTGGGGCCCAGCGTCAACGACCCGTCGGTGATCGGCGCGTCGTGCAGGGCGGCGCGCCGCTGCTCCCAGTGGGCTCCGACCTCCGCCGGGGTCGAGCCCCAGTGGTAGGTGGCGTCCCGGGCGGCCATCCAGGGCAGGAAGTCCTCCTCGAAGCGGCGCTGGAAGCTCATCGGCTGGCCCAGTTCGTACTGCTCCCAGGTGCCGTCGAAGCCGATGTTGCTGTCCAGCACCATCCGCTCGACCCGGTGCGGGAAGAGCGTCCCGTAGTAGGCGCCGATCATGGTGGCGTAGGAGGCGCCGTAGTAGCTGATCTTCTTCTCGCCGAGCAGCGAGCGGTACAGGTCCATGTCGTGGGCGGTCTGCTCGGTGGTCAGGTAGGGCAGCAGGTCGCCGCTGTTCTTCTCGCAACCCTCCACCAGCTTGCGGGAGTTGGCGATGACCCGGTCGACCGCCTCCGGCGACCGGTCGCGGTAGTCCCCGGCCAGGAACTCCTGGAACTCCTCCGGGGTCTGGCACGCGACGTGGGTGCTGCGGCCGACGCCGCGCTGGTCGAAGCTGACGATGTCGTACGCGGCGGCCACGGCGGGGGCGCCCTGGGCGAGGTCCATCGGGCGCAGCAGGCCCTGCCCGCCCGGGCCGCCGGCCGTCTCCATCAGCGCGCCCTTGCGGTGGGCTTGGTCGGTGGCGCGGTGCCGGGAGACGGCGATGCTCAGGTCGGCGCCGACGCCGGGGTGGTGCCAGTCGCGCGGGACGGCCATGGTGGCGCACTCCAGGGCCGGCTGCCCCGCGCAGGGCTGCCAGTCGAGCGCCTGCCGGGCGTAGCGGGTGGGGACGCGGTCGGCGTTCCCCGGGTTGCGGCCGGAGTCGGCGTTCGCGGTGGTGGGCAGGGCGAGGCCGGCGAGGAGCGCGGCGGCGAGGGCGGCGGCGGCGCGGCGGCCGTGGGATGCGGTGGTGTTCACGGGAACGATCATGTCCCGCCGGGTGGCTGACGCACGATGAGGCAGGAGACCGCCTTCGGGGTGGTGCTGGATACACCCCCGGGCGGGGGTATCCAGCACCACGGGCCCTGGCGGGGCGTTTCACCCGCGGTTCCGGAGGGTGGTTCCGACGGGTGCGGTTCCGGCGGGCGGCTCAGTAGGCGGCGGTGAACCGGGTACGTCGGTGCACGGGCCGCTCCGCCTCGTCCAGCAGCGCGACGGCGAGGTCCTCCATGGAGATCGCCGAGTTGCCGTCGGCGTCGACCAGCAGCTCGTCCCGGCCGAGCCGGAACCGGCCGGTGCGCACCCCGGGTTCGAGCAGGGCGGCCGGGCTCAGGTACGTCCAGTCGACCTCCCCGTCCGCGCGGTAGAGCTCCAGCTGCTCGCCGCAGGCCAGGGCGATCGGCCGGATCTCCGCCGGGAAGCCGGGCGACTCCACCAGGACCGTGCCGTCGGTGCCCGGCACGGTCAGGCTGCCGGCTCCGCCGACGGCGAGCAGGCGCACGCCGGTACCGGCCAGGCCGGCCAGCAGGCCCCGGGTGGTGGCGGCCAGTTCGTGCTCACGGCCGGGCGCCGGGCGGGTGGCGGTGACCGCGAGGTCCTGGCCGGCGACGATCCGGGCGACGTCGGCGGGCTCGCCGGCATCGCCGACGGCGAGCGTGACGGTGGCCGGCAGGCCGTGCGGCTTGGCGGGGTCGCGGACGACGGCCGTCACCTCGTGGCCGCGGGCGAGCGCCTCGGTCACGACCCGTCGGCCGACGTTGCCGGTGGCGCCGAACACGGTGATGCGCATGAAGGTTTCTCCTCGGTTCCTCTGAACGGGACTGCGATGGGGTACGCGTGGGGTGTCGTGCGGGGTGTGCGGTGCGGGGTCAGGCGTTCTCGCGCACCGGGTCCGGCCGGAGGTCCGGTCCCGCTCCGGTGGACGTCGGGGCGGCCCGGCGGGGCCGCTGGGTCTGGGCGACGATCAGCGAGCCGAGGACGACCAGCGCGCCGAGCGCCTGCAGCGGGCTCAGGTCCTGTCCGAGCACCAGCCAGCCGGCCAGGGTGGCGACCACCGGGCTGAGCAGGGAGAGGAAGGACAGCGAGGTCGGCGGCAGCGAGCGCAGCCCGCGGAACCAGACGACGTAGGTGAGGGCCGCGCCGATCAGGCAGAGGTACGCGTAGCCGAGCAGGTTGTCGGCGGTGTAGTGGGTGGGCGGGGCGCCCTCGCTCAGCAGGGTGACCGGCACCAGCAGCAGGCCGCCGGCGGTGAGTTGCCAGCCGGTGGTGGCGAGCAGCGGTGCGGGGGAGACCCAGCGCTTGGAGAGCACGACGCCGGAGGCCATCACCACCGCGCCGCCGAGCGCGGCGGCCACCCCGGCCGCGTCCAGCCGGGCGCCGGCGCGCAGCACCAGCAGGCTGACGCCCGCCACGCCGGCGATGCCGGAGAGCACGGTGCGCAGGGTGAGCCGGTCGCCGAGCAGGGCGGCCGAGAGCCCGGCGGTGACCAGGGGCTGGACGGCGCCGACGGTGGCGGCGATCCCGCCCGGGAGGCGGTAGGCGGCGATGAAGAGCAGGGCCTGGAAGGCGCCGATGTTGAGGGCGCCGAGGACGAGGGCGCGCCACCACCAGTCGCCCTTGGGCAGGGTGCGGGTGAGGGCGATCAGCAGCAGTCCGGCGGGCAGGCAGCGGATGACGGCGGCGAGGAGCGGGCGGTGGGGCGGGAGCAGTTCGGTGGTGACGAGGTAGGTCGTCCCCCAGACCGCGGGGGCGAGGGCCGTCGTCAGCAGGACGGCGAGGCGATTGCTTAGCACTAAGCCAATGTATCTCAGTGCTAAGGCATTCTTCGGCGGATCCCGCCGGTGATGTGGCTCACAGTTACCTCATCGCTAAGGAATCCGGCGGGCATCGCTTACCCTGAACCCGTGGCAGATCATCTCGACCGCGTCGTCGCGCAATGGGGCGCCGAGCGCCCCGACCTGGACGTCTCCCCGATGGAGGTGTTCGGCCGGCTCAAGCGCCTCTACCGCCTGGTCGACGCCGAACTCAACCGCACCTTCGCCGAACACGGCCTGGACGCGCCCTCGTTCGACGTCCTCGCCACCCTCAAACGCAGCGGCCCGCCCTACCGCCTCACCCCCACCGGCCTGATGCAGTCCGCCATGGTCACCTCCGGTGCCATCACCCAGCGCCTCGACCGCCTGGAAGCCCGCGGTCTGGTCACCCGGACCCGCAGCGACCAGGACCGCCGCAGCCGCGACGTCGAACTCACCCCCGAGGGTCACGCCCTGATCGACCGCGCCCTCCCCGACCACATCGCCACCGAGCACCGCATGCTCGCCGGACTCGACGAGGCCCGCAGGGCCGCGCTCGTCGACGCCATGCGCGCGCTGCTCGCCGACCTCGGGGACGACCCGGCCGGCTGACCGGCCGGGTCGGCCGGAGGTTCGACCGGCCGTTAATCGATTGCCGGGGCCGGCCGCCCCGCCTTGGATGGCGGCCATGGACCACCCTCTCTGGACCGCACTCCCCGCCGACGTCCGTCGCACGGTCGACGAACACCTCGCCGTACGGCGCCACGTCCACGCGATCAAGGCGATCCGCGAAGCGTCGCCGGAGCCCGTGCCCGGCATCCGGGAGTGCAACGACCTGATCGCCGACCGGATGACGGAACTCGGCCTGCTGCCGAACGGGCCGACCCCGGTGCCGGGCCCTCCGGCGGTGGGTGCTACGAGTCGAACCACACCGTGAGCCGCACGTTGTCCGGCCCGTGCAGGTCCGCCAGGGTCCGCATCACCGCGAACACCGGCGCCCACGGGCCGTTCGGCGGTACGGCGTCGCGCCGGGTCAGCCGCGCGATGCGGTGGAGTTGGTCGCCGACCCACCACTCGTCCCCCTCGACCCGGCCCCCGTGGTCGACGGGGTACTTCGTGTGTCGGACCAAGGCCCCGTCCGGCCCCGGGCCGTACACGTGGACCCGCTCGTCCGCCCGCTCGGCCGGTTCGTCCCAGTCCACCGCCGCCAGTTCCGCCCAGCTGATCCAGGTCGGGCTGTGGAAGTCGACCTCGGACGCCCCGAAGGCCGTACGCGTCTCCTCGGGCAGTTCCTCGGGCAGGCCCCGGTCCGGGGCGAGCGGCCGGAAGCCCGCGAGGTTGCGGACCCCGAAGAGGCAACCGAACTCGTCGTAGTTCCGGCCGCAGTACAGCGCGTAGAGGTCCAGCGCCACGCTCCAGACGGTGTCCTCGTCGGCGTCGTCCACAGGTGCGCCGTGCGTGCAGTGGTACTCGATGAAGCCGTGGATGTCCGTTCCCATTTCCCGGATCCTTGCAGTGCTCCGGGCCCGGGTGCGAGGCGTTTTCCCCGGCGCGGGGCGGTGCTCGGGGTCTACTCCGGCTTGACCGCGACCGCCTTGAAGAAGGTGTAGTGGAAGGTCCCGCCCGGTTCGGCTGCTCGGCGCAGGTCGGCGATGCCGCGGTCGAAGGCCTCCGGGGTGGTGAGCCCGGCGGCCAGGGCCTCCGGTCGGACGGCCTCGACCATCGGGACGAAGGTCCGCCGGGTGAAGCCCTCCACCAGGGCCGGGCGGCCGTCGTCGGCGTAGACCGTCCGCGGGCGGACCGTCACGTCCGTGAACCCGGCCGCCGTCAGCAGCGGGTGCAGCCGGCGCCCCACCAGGGCGTCGCCGCCCGCCCCGGCCTGGAGCCGGACCAGGTGGTCGACGGTGCGGCGGGCCGCCGGGGTCTCCGGGTGGAAGAAGGCCGAGCCGTGGTCGCCCTCGATCACCGTGATCGTCCCGCCCGGCCGCAGCACCCGCCGCAGCGCGGCCAGCCCGGCCGTCGGGTCGGACAGGTGCTCCAGCACGAAGCACAGGAAGACGTGGTCGAACGCGCCGTCCGGGAAGGGCAGTCGGTGGAGGTCACCGTGGTGCCAGGTGACCTGGGCGGCCGGCGCCGCGGCGGCGACCCGGGCCCGGGCCTGGTCCAGCGACCGGGCGGAGATGTCCGCCGCCGTGAGCAGTACGCCCGGGCTGGTGGCGAGCAGGTGCGCCGTCTGCGCACCTACTCCGCAGCCCGCCTCCAGTACCCGGCTGCCCGCCGGGTAGGCGGTGCCCGAGTGCAGCAACTCGGCGAGGGTGTCGGCCTGGTCGCCGAGGCGCTGCGCCTCGGTGTCGGAGTAGCCGTGGACGTACGGGGTGGCGGGGAGCGGGGTCGTTTCGGTGGTCATGGCTCAACCCTCGCGTCAGTATGGACCGGTGAACAGGTCCAAAGTCGCCGTGAATGACAGGTCCAAAGAGGCCGGACCGGTCGGGGAGGTCGGGGAGACCGGTGTCGACTTCCTCCAGCTCGACGCTGCCGAGGCCCCGCCCGGCGGCCTCACCGACTGGCTGGCCCGCCGGTTGCGCGAGGCCGTCGCCGACGGGCGGTTGCCCGCCGGCACCCGGCTGCCCGCCAGTCGGGTGCTCGCGGCCGAACTCGGCGTCTCCCGGGGCGTGGTGACCGACGCCTACCGGCGGCTCGCCGAGGCGGGGCAGCTCGCCGGGCGGGGCCGGGGCGGGACGGTCGTGGTCGCCCTGCCGCCGGCCGCGGTTCCCAGCGCGGTTCCCGCCGCGGTCTCCGCCGCTGGGCCGGCCCGCCCGGCACCCGCGCTGTTCCGGGACGACCCCGACCCCGAGGTGTTCGACCACCTGCGCGCCACCCCCGCCCGGATCGACCTCACCCCCGGCGTGCCCGACCTCGCCGCGTTCCCCCGCGCCGCCTGGCTGCGGGCCGAACGGGCCGTCCTCGACGGCCTCGCCGCAGCCGACCTCGGCTACGGGGACGTCCGCGGCACCCCCGCCCTGCGGCAGGCCGTCGCCCACTGGCTCGCCCGCAACCGGGGCATCCGCGCCGACCCGGAGGAGGTGCTCGTGGTCGCCGGGACGGCCCAGTCGCTCGCCCTGCTCGGCCGGGCCTTCGGCCGGGTGGGCATCACCGAGGTCGCGGTGGAGGATCCGGGCTCGCTCGGCGCCCGCCAGCACCTCGCCCACTGGCTCGCCGCCACCCCGCCCGTCCCGGTGGACGCCGAGGGCATCCGGGTCGACGCGCTGCGCGCCACCGGCGCCCCCGCCGTGCTGCTCACCCCCGCCCACCAGTACCCGACCGGTGTCGTCCTCGGCGGCGAGCGGCGTCGTGAACTCCTGCGCTGGGCGGACGAGGGCGGCCTGGTCGTCGAGGACGACTACGACGCCGAGCACCGTTACGACCGCCCGCCCGTCCCCGCGCTGCGGGCCGAACTGCCGGACCGGGTCTGCTACGCGGGCAGCACCTCCAAACTGCTCGCCCCGGCGCTGCGCACCGGCTGGCTGCTGGTGCCGCCGCCGCTGCGTGCGGCCGTGCTCGACGCCAAGCGCTTCGCGGACCTCGGCAACCCGGTGCTGCCCCAACTGGTGCTCGCCCGGCTGATGGAGTCCGGCGAACTGGAGCGCCACCTGCGGCTGTTGCGCCGACGCCACCGCCGCCGCCGGGACGCGATGATCACCGCCGTCCGCACCCACCTCCCCGCCGCGACCGTGCACGGCGCGGCCGCCGGGCTGCACCTGATGCTCACCCTGCCGGAGCAACTCGGCTGCAGTGACGTGGAGTTGGCCACCGCCGCGCTCGCCCGCGGCGTCAAGGTCCAGCCCCTGTCCTGGCACGCCCGCCTGCCGTACCCACCCGGTCTGGTGCTCGGCTACGCGGCCGGCCCACCGGGTGACATCGCCGAAGGCATCGCCGTCCTGGGGGAGTTGGTCCGCCGGGCCTCGGCCGGCGGCAACTCGGGTGCCCGCCTGGCTCCTGCGTGATCGGATCAACCACCATGAGGACGACGAAGCCCGCTGCTCCGGACCGAGCCGACCTGCTCGCCGGGATGGAGCGGACCTGGCCGAGCACGCCTGCCCCCTGCACCGCCCTCTCCGCCCGCCTGGGCGCCGTCGGCCTGGAGGCGTCCGAGCAGGAGGCGGCCATGTGGGCACTCCTGGACGACGCCCCATCGCCCGAGCACGTCACCGGGCTCGACCTCCGCCCCGTGACCACCCCCGAAGGCCTCGCCGACCACGCCTCGGTCGTGGCCGCGAACCGGGACCCGCCGGCCGCCACCGTACGGCGGTTCTTCACCCGGGCGGCGGAGTCGGCACTCGCCGACGACTGTCCGGCCCGCTACCTGGTCGGCTACGTCGACGCGGCGAGTTCGTCGAGCACGCCGTCCGAGGCCCCGCATGCGGCCGGGGGCAGACAGAGGCCCGCCCCCCGGGGCCGGCGGCGGGTGCGGTGGCGGGTGCGGTGGCGGGTGCGGTGACGGGTGCGGGGGCGGTGGTGTGCGGGCTGCCGTCCGGCGGGTTCCTGGGTACGCTGACGGACCGTATGCCGTTGCTGACCCTGGAGGGACGGATGGCCCCGTTGCGGCGGATCGCCCGGTTGACGTCGGTGGTGCTGGTGGTGGCGGCCGTGCTCGGCCCCGTCCCCGCCGGGTCGGTGACGCGCGGGAGAGGGCTCCCCGACGAGAGGAACCCGGCGATGACCGGACGGCACCAGGACGCGCGTCAACTCGCGGGTCGGCGCATCGTGCTCTCCTATCCCGGCCCGACCCCGCCTCCCGGGGTGCTGCGGGCGATCCGGGAGGGCCGGGCGGCCGGGGTGATCCTGTTCGGTGAGAACGTCACCGGTCCGGAGCAACTGGCCGAGGCGGTGGCCGCGTTGAAGCAGGCCGCCGCCGAGGCCCCGGACGCGCGCCCGCTGCTGCTGATGACCGACCAGGAGGGCGGCAAGGTGCGCCGGCTGCCCGGGGCACCGGAGCTCTCCGCCCGCCGCACCGGAACGGCCCCGGATCCGTTCGCCGCCGCCGTGGACTCCGGCGCCGGCGCCGCCGGAACGCTCGGCGACGCCGGGTTGAACGTCAACCTCGCCCCGGTGCTCGACGTCTACGACACCCCGGGCAACTTCATCGACCGCTACGAGCGCTCCTACGGCCAGGACCCGTCCACGGTGGGCGCGTTGGGCAGCGCCTTCCTCGCCGAGCAGCAGAGCCGGGGCGTGGCGGCCACCGCCAAGCACTTCCCCGGCCTGGGCGCGGCGGCCCGGGACGAGAACACCGACGCCCGCCCCGTCACCCTCCCCGTCCCGCTGGACCTGCTGCGCTCCCGCGACGAGGCCCCGTACCGGGCCGCCATCGCCGCTGGCGTGCGGATGGTGATGGCCTCCTGGGCGGTCTACCCGGCGCTGGACCCGGACCGCCCGGCGGGGCTGTCGCCCACCGTGGTCCAGGGCGAACTCCGTGAGCGCCTGGGCTTCGACGGCGTCACCGTCACCGACGCCCTGGAGGCCGACGCCCTCATGCCGTACGGTCCGACCGGCCCGCGTGCCGTCGCCGCCGCGGCGGCCGGGATGGACCTGATCCTCTGCTCCGCCCGCGACCCCCAGCAGGGCGAGGACGCCACCACCGTCCTGGCGGCCGCCCTGGACTCCGGCGACCTCGACCGCGCCGCCTTCACGGAGGCCGTCGCCCGGGTGGACGCGCTGCGGGAGGACCTCGGCTGACGGCGGCCGGCGCGGGCCGGGCGGCCAGGGCAGCCAGGGCCGCCAGGGCAGCCGACCGGGCGGCCCCGCTGCTCGGTCCGGCCGCCGGGCCAACGGTTCATCCTGGGTTCAACGGGCCGACGCCCGGCGAGGTGCGGGGGTTCGCCTTGCCGCATGGGAACACGCCATCGTAGGCGTGCTTTCGGTCGGAGGCATCGGTTCGAAGGGGAAGTGGCACTTGGGGGTTTGAATCGCATGGCAGAGTTGCAGTCAAGGCACGCATGAAATGTCACATGTGCCATGACACACTGCTCGATCCCCGTCCCACGCGTTCATTCCTCACACCCTCCGAAGGAGGAGCCATGAACCGCATCACCCGAGCTACCCGCACCACCCGCACCACCCGCATCACCCGGATCGCGGCAGGCGCGGCCGGTGCCGTCGCGCTGCTGGGCGCGCCGCTGCCGGCGGCCGCCGCCGGGCAGGAGACCGCCACCGTCACCACCTGCGGGCACTCCGGCCTCCAGGCCGGACTGTCCACCAGGGTCTGCGCGGACGTCACCGGTGACGCCGTCGTGCTGTACGGCCTGATCGGGCTGGCCGGGCCGCCCTCGCCGGGAACTCCGTGGCCGCCGGCCCCGCAGGCGCTGGTCACCCGGCTGTCGGCCGATCTGGCCGGCGTCGGCCCGCTCGGTGCGGTGGCCGGGCGCACCGAGTTCAGGGTCAGCACGGTCCGGGTGGACGGGGTCGGTGCCACCGTGCCCTGCGGGTCGGTCGTGCACGCCTCCTTCTCGGTGGAGGGCAGCTTGCGCGGACCGGCCCCGGTCACCCTGGAACTGCCTGTAGGCTGCTGACGGCTCGTCACTCAGACTGCCGGGCCCGGGAGTTGGCAGCGTCCCGGGCCCGGCCCTGTGCCGTCCCGGCCCGGCCCTCGGTGTGGGAGAGGTCACCTTCCCCTGTGACGACTTGAAGAAATCTTCATCCGTCGCGATGATGCCTACCGGCCGCGGCACGGACCCCGCCCGGCCGGGCGACCAGGCCGCCACCGAGCCGGATCGATGGAGGGAACGGACCATGCCGGTCCCGCTGTACCAGGCCAAGGCGGAGTTCTTCCGCACCCTCGGCCACCCCGTCCGGATCCGGGTCCTGGAGCTGCTCCAGGACGGCCCCCGGCCGGTGCGCGAGCTGCTGGCGGAGATCGGGATCGAGCCGTCCAACCTCTCCCAGCAGCTCGCGGTGCTGCGCCGCACCCAGCTGGTCACGGCCACCCGCGAGGGCAACACGGTGGTGTACGCGCTCAGCACCCCGGACGTCGCCGAGCTGCTCAGCGCGGCGCGGCGGATCCTGACCGAGCTGATCACCGACCAGGGGGCGCTGCTCACCGAGCTGCGCGCCGCCGGTGGCCGGTCGCCCCGCTGAGTCCGCAGCCGGCAGCTTCGCGCCCACCGGCGGCGACCGTGACCGACCCGAGGAGAGCAGTTCCATGAGTGACAGCGCCGACAGCACGGGCAGTGCCAACAGTGCCGACAGCACCGGCGAGGAGAAGCGCCGCCGCAAGGCGATGCTGATCCGCGCCGGCATCTACATCTTCGCCACCCACCTGTTCGCGGGCTTCGTCCTGCTGTTGTTCGCCCTCGGCGACCGCAAGTAGCCGTGCGGCCCGTCCGCGACGCCCGTCAGCGAGCGCGGTCGCCCGGTACCAGGTAGCGGTCGCTGGTGCTGGTCCAGGCCTGGACGCCGGCCACCAACTCCCGGGTGCCGTCCAGGTACCAGCGCCCCGCCGGGTGGCGGCGGCCCAGGTCGCGGCGCAGCCGCTCGTTCTCCCGGTGCAGGGTGCCGACCCGGGTGCGCACCGCGCGCACGGCCCGGCTGCGGGTGCAGCCGCGGACCCGCTGGAGGGTGAGGACGGTGTTGAACGCGGCGGCGCTCTGCCGTTCCTCCCGCTCCAGCGAGTAGAGGTCGTTGATCAGCGTCGCGGCGTCGGCGGTGTTGGCGCGCAGGCGGTGCAGTGCGGGTTCCGCGTGCAGGGCGGCGGGGGCGTCGGCGCCGTGGACCCGTTCCAGTATGTTCATGAACGGGTAGACGCAGCTGCCGTGGCGTCGCAGCCGCATGGTGTCGGCCAGGCCGAGGCCGAGGGCGGGAACGGTGCCGCGGGCGCGGTGTTCGGCCTCGGCGGGGAAGGTGGCCAGGCAGGCGCGCCACTCGCGGGCCGCCCGGGCGCGCCAGTCGGGGGAGGTGGACCGGCGTTGCCGGTCCCAGAGTTCCTGCCAGGCGGTGAGCAGCAGGTCGCCCGGTGCCGCGGGGCGGGCGTCGCCGTCGAGGGCGGAGATCAGCGGGTCGACCAGCGCGTGGGCCTCGGCGGGCCGGCGCCCGGGCGGGCCGTCGAAGCGGTCGTCCAGGACGGTGAACCAGCCCAGCATGTCCACCAGCAGGTCCAGGTCGGTGCCCCGGGCGCGGGGGAAGGCGTGGCCGATCAGCTCGTGCAGGGCGTAGGCCCGGTAGTCGGGGAGCTCGGTGGGGGCGAGCAGGCCGTGGCGGACCGCCCAGTCGGCGTGCCGGTCGGCGGCGGCGCGCAGTTCGGCGGGCGGCCGGGGGAGGGGTACGGCGGCGGGCGCGCCGGGGCGGGTCGCGGTGGCGGTGAGCGGACAGCCGGCGGAGTGCGGCCGGTCCGTGCCGGCCCCGGCCGGTGCGAGGCCTGTGGTGCTTGCGGTGACCGCAGCGTCCGCCGCCACGTCGCGCCCTGCCGGGGCGGAGGCGGCGGAGGCGGAGGAGACGGCGGCACTCGGCGCGGCGGAGCCACGCGGCGCCAGCCGGACCCGCAGGCCGTGGGCCTGGACGGTGGTCCACACCACCTCCCGGGCCCGCGCCCCCGGCACCGCCACCGGCCGCCAGCGGCGCAGGATCGCGGCGGCCGCGACGGTCAGCTCGGCCCAGGCGAAGGCCTCGCCGATGCACTTGTGCTTGCCCGCCCCGAAGGGCAGGAAGGACGGCCGCCCGAGCCCGCCGCCGTCCTGCCAGCGCTCGGGCCGGAAGCTCGACGGGTCGTCGTAGCGCAGCGGGTCGCGGTGCAGCGCGGTGAGGCTGTACAGCAGCTCGGTCCCGGCCGGGATCCGGTACGGGCCGAGGTCGACGGGCACCCGGGCGGTGCGCATCAGGAAGGCGTTGGGGGCGTGCAGCCGCACCACCTCCTGGGTGACGCCGCGGGTGTACGTGAGCCGGGCGAGCGCCTCGGGGGTGGGGGTGGTGCCGGCGGGCAGGTGCTCGTCCAGTTCGGCCAGGACCCGGGCCTCCACCTCGGGGTGGCGCAGGAGTTCGTCGAGCAGCCAGGTGAGCGTGGTGGAGACGGTCTCGGTGCCGGCGCCGAACATGGTGATGGCCTCGGAGCGGACGTCGGCCTCGGTGAGCGGACGGCCGGTGGCCGGGTCGGTGGCGGCGCGCAGCAGGGCCGGCAGGGTGCCGCCGCGCTGGTCCGGCCGGCCGCTTCCGGGGCGGCCGTTGACGGCCTGGTCGACCACCCGGTTGAGCACCCGGACGGCGGCGTCGAAGCGCCGGTTGACGGGCAGCGGGAGCCGGGCGAGGGCGGGGTGAGGGTAGAGGGACTGGACGATCTGGCCCTTCACCAGGTCGGGCAGCGCCCGGTGGAAGGCGAGGGTGGCGTCCTCGCTGAGCCGGGCGTCGAACAGCGAGCGGGTGACGATCTCCAGCGCGAGGTGGTTCATCTCCTTGGCCACGTCGAGGACTTGGCCGGGGCGCCAGCGGCCGGCCCGCTCCTCGGTGACCTGGTGCATCACGGCCAGGTAGCCGGCCGTCCGGTCGGGGCCGAAGGCGGGCTGGATGATCCGGCGGCGGTCGCGGTGCGCCTGTCCCTCGGACATCAGCAGGCCGTCGCCGAAGGCGGTCCTGAGGGTGTCCTGGACGGCGCCGCGCGGGCAGTCGTGGGCGAGGGCGACGAGCAGGGTGTGGACCAGCCGGGCGTCGGTCACCACGCAGACGGTGCGGGGCCCGAGCCGGATGCGGACCACGCCGCCGTGGCGGGCCAGCGAGCCGAGGAAGCCGAGCGGGTCGCGCAGCAGGGCGGCCGCGTGGCCGAGGCCGGGCAGGGCGCCGGGGGCGAGCGGCGGGACGGCGGCTCGGGGGGCGGGTGCGGGGGGTGGCGTGGTTCTCGGGGGGACGATCCGTTTCCGTGTCTCTGCCAGCAGGGCGTTGGTCGGCAGGGTCATGACACTTCCTCTCACCAGAGGGGCCGGTGCGGGCGGTACCGGGGGAAGGCACCGGCCGGCCGGCCGGGTGGCGGGGGCCGGCGAGTGCGGAGCCCGCGTGCGCCAGGGGCAGAGGGCGCACGCCATGGGAAACGCGCCGGTGCGACGGGCGTTGCGCCGAACGCGCCCGGATCACTCCAACGGACGATCATCGTGTCGGCGCTGCGCCCGTCCGTCCGTCAGGCCTGCCGCCCGGCCCTCGGGGCGGCCCTCGGCCCGGTCCGTCGCCCGGCCCTCCGCCCGGTCCTTCGCCCGACCCTCGGCCCGGTCCTCCGCCCGGCGTCGAAGCGGCCCGCTTCCATCGCCCTGACCTGCGCCGATGCCGTCCGTCCGGTGGCCCGTACCGGGCCCCGGCGGGAGGGTCTTTGGACCCTCGCCGCACGGCCGCCGGGACGCCAGCATGGTGGGTGGAGAAGGAGGAACCTGATGACCCGTCTGCGCCACCGGCCCGCCCTCGACGTCCGGGTGGAGGTCCGCGGCGAGCTGCCGCGCGAGGACGCCGAGTACGCCCGGAGCCGGGCGCAGGACACCGCGGCGCTCCTGGGCCCCGACGCCCACGGACTGCGGCTGCGGCTCACCCGGGCCCGCGACCGCATGCTCACCCGGCCCGCGCTCGCCCAGGTCGACGTCGAGCTGGACGGCACCGGCCCGGTCCGGGTCCAGCTGGCCACCGGCACCGCCCGGGAGGCCGTCGACCTGGTGCTCGGCACCCTGGCCGGCCGGGCGGTCCGGCTGCGCGAAGTGGGCGACATCGGTCTGGCCGCCGTGCACGAGAGCGCCTACCGGCCGCAGTACGCCGACCGGCCGCTCGCCCGGCGGCGGATCGCCCGGCACAAGGCGGTCGTGCCCGCCCGCCGCACCCAGGAGCAGGCGGCCCGCGAACTGCTGCTCCTGGACCGGCGGTTCCACCTGTTCCTGGACGCCGACACCGGACGGGACGGTCTGGTCCACCGTTGCCCGCTGAGCGGCGCGGTCGAGCCCTGGCCCACCGGCGGCGACGCGGTGCCGGTGCTCGACCTCGCCGAAGCGGCCCGCCGGCTCTGGCTCACCGGGCGCCCGTTCGTCTGCCACACCGGCCCCGAGGACGGCCGCGCCCGGGTGCTCTACCGCCGCTACGACGGGCACTACGGCCTGATAACGCCGGTAGCGGAGGGCGGTCGCGGGGCAGGAATGCCCTCGGCGCGCGATTGATCCGCGAGGTTCGACCGCCCGCCGGGCCGGACCGCCCGTCGGACTGCACCTCCCGCCGGGCTCCACCACCCTCCAGACGCCACCAACTCCACGACAGGGGAACGGGACCATGGACTGCGATGACGAGGTCATGCTGACCGTCCGGATCACCGCCGCCGAGCGGGCGCTGCTGCGGGACCTCGCGCGCGGCCACGGCGGCGACGTCTCCGGCGTCGCGGTCGACGGGCTCCTGGAGGTCATTCCCTCGCTGCACGACGACGGTTCGGTGCTGCCGCTGCTGCGGGTCCTGGCCCGGCCCGCGCCCTGTGCGGTCACCCTCTGGCTGCCCGCACCGGTCGCGGACCTGCTGCCGTTGCTCGGCGAGCGGCTGGTGCGCACCGGCGGCCCGTCGGCGGGCCCGGCCAGTGCCGCGCTCTCCGCCGCGCTGCGGGTGTGGCTCGCCGGGGACCGGGCGGTGCTCGCCGCCGGGCTGGCCCGGTTGCACGGCGGCTGCGGTGCGGTGGGGGTGGCGAGCGGACCGGCGGTCGGCGGTCCGGCCCGGGTCGGGGTCGCGGCCTGAGAGCCGGGGTGAGAGCCGGTGTGAGGGTCGGCCCGAGGTCTGGAGTGAGCCAAGTGACGGATCGTCATATCCCGTGTGGCGATGGCATGTCCGGGGCGGAAACTTCCCCGTTCGGGGCGCTGGCCAGCTCCCGGCGGGAGGTCTAGCATTCGACACGGCCCGCCGGGGCGCAGACCCCGAGGGTTCCGGCCGGGTGGCCGCCACCACCCCGTGCCGGGGAGCGCGTACCCCCCGAGTGCGCTCCCCGGCACTTCGCCGCCCGGGCTGCCGGGCCTCGCCTGTCGTTCCCCGTCCGCTCGGCCTCGCTTCGAACGGGATCGGGACTTTCGCAAGAGGTTTCTGTTATTCCCCGCCGTCCCACCGGCTCTCCCTCGTGTCGGAAGGTTCGGACCCCTCACCACAGGGTCCGGGCCGTCGCACGAGGAAAGGAACGCGATGGGACACCGGAGCAGCGAACTCCGCCGGCGCAGGCGCCGCAGGTTCACCCGCAGGAGCGCCCTGGTCGCCGTGGCGGTCGCGGCCGGACTGGTCGCGGGTACCCTGGGCCTGCGCACCGCGCTGGAGCCCGGGGCGATGCGCAGCACCGTCACGGCGGCGGACGCGCCGCTCGACGCGGTCGCGGACGACGGTGGCCCGGGGGAGACCGGTACCGCCGAGGGCGCCACCCGGGCGCCCGCCCCGAAACGGGACGAGAAGGCCGCTCCGCCCAAGGCGATACCCAAGGACCAGCCCGACCGTGGCCTGGTCTACGCGGGCTTGACCCTGCCGACCAGTGACCGCTGCGGCAACATGCTGGAGGTCACCGGCAGCGCCCAGTGCAGCCACGGCCCGGACGCGCCGCCCAAGGACGTGGACATCCGCAAGGACGTTCCGCCGGTCGCCGCCCCGGCCGCCCGGGTGCCCGCGCTCACCCCGCCCGCCGGAGCCCAACCACCCTCCACGGCCGATCTGTTGAAGGGCGGCGCCCCCGTCCTCGACGCCGCCCAGAAGGCGCTGCTCGGCGAGGCCGGCCAGGGCTCCGCGGCGCAGGACGCCGCCGCCCCGCCCGCTGCGGCCCCGGCCGCCGGAGCGGGCCTGGTCTGCGAGGGTGACGGCAGCGGCGGCAACCGCGTCCAGGTGGTGTACGTGCACACCCCCGGCAACGACCGGTTCGCCCAGTACCTGTCCTCCTTCAAGAAGTGGGCCGCGGACGTCGACGTCATCTACGACGCCAGCGCCGCCGAGACCGGCGGCGTGCGGCACGTCCGCTTCGTCACCGAACCCGACTGCACCGCCTCGGTGTTGAACGTGCAGATCTCCGACTCCGAGATCCAGGACTTCAACGCGAGCAACCGCGCCCTGGCCGCGCAGGGGTTCAACCGCAAGGACCGCAAGTACATGATGTTCACCGACGCCAAGGTGTACTGCGGGATCGGCACCTTCGCCGGTGACGAGCGCCCGGGCCAGGACAACCTCAGCAACTTCGGCCCCTCGTACGGCCGGACCGACTCCGGCTGCTGGAGCGGAACCACCGCCGCGCACGAACTCGGCCACAACCTGGGCGCGGTGAACAACAGCGCACCCAACTCCAGCAAGGCCGGTCACTGCACGGACGAGTGGGACATCATGTGCTACTCGGACGCCCCGTACTACCCGCAGATGCGGATCGCCTGCCCGGACCGCGCGCACGACGACCGGCTCGACTGCAACCACGACGACTACTACAACACCTCGCCGGCGCCCGGCAGTTACCTGGCCACGCACTGGAACGTCGCGAACAACCGCTTCCTCATCGCGGGCAACGGCGGCGGGACCGGGCCGAACCCCACGCCGACCCCGACCGCCACGGGGCCGACCCCGACCCCGACCGGCACGGGTCCGACCCCCACGGGCACACCCACCCGCACGCCCTCGCCGTCCCCGACGCCCACCGGCGGCCCCACCGCCACGCCCACCGGCTCCCCGTCGCCGACCAGGACCCCGGCCCCGGGCGGCGCCGGCCCCGATGTGACGACGAGTCAGATCACCCAGAACTCGGTCGTGCTGAGCTGGAACCCCGTTCCCTCCGCCGCCGGGTACGACGTCCAGCTGAACGGCCGGACCATCGGTACCGTCAGCTCGACCGTGGTCGGCGTGGTCCGGTTGGCCCCCGGCACCGGCTACACCGTGGCCGTCGCCGTCCGCGACGCCGCCGGAACGGTCGGCAAGCCCGGCCGCGCGGCGAACTTCCGCACCCTCGCCGACGCCGGCCGCCCGCAGCCCGGCACCCACTACAGCATGGTCAACGGCCTCACCGGCCAGGCCGCCGACCTGTGGGGCAGCTCGATGAACGACGGAACCGTGGCGATCGGTTACCAGCGCACCGGCTACGCCAACCAGAAGTGGCAGTTCGAGGACGCCGGCAACGGTGCGCTGCGGATCAAGTCCGCACGCTCGGGCAAGTGCCTGCAGCTCGGCGGCACCCCGGTGGCCGGGCAGTACGTGGCGCAGCAGCCGTGCTCCGACACCGCCGAGCAGAAGTGGCAACTCAACGCCGCCGAGGGCGGGTTCACCCTCACCGCTGACGGATCCGGTCTGGTGCTCGGGCTCAGCGACCGTTGGTACTACGGTGGTTGGCTGCTGGAGTTGCAGCAGCCGAACGGCCGGCCGTACCAGAACTGGTCGCTGCTGAAGACCTCGTAGCCCGGTACGACCGCACGATCCCGCACCACCCCGTACTACCCGTACGGCCCCGTACGATCCCGCACGGCCCGTACGATCCCGCACAGCGGGTGCGGCCGCCACCACCGGATGGCGGCCGCACCCGGCGCCGCCGCTCCACCTACCCTCACCCCCACCGCCGAGGACCGCCCGACATGCGAACCCGCACTCGCCCGCTGCTCGCCTCCCTCGCCCTCGCCGCCGTCGCCGTCCTGCCCACCGCCGCACCCGCCGCCGCCCATGGTGACACCGTCCACCTGGACGTGACCGGCCAGCAGAACGGCCGGGTCAGCACCGTCGCCACCTGGGAGAACGACCACGACCCGGTCACCGAGGAGTTCGCCGGCACGCTCTCCGCGACCGCCGCCGACGGCCGGACCGTCGGCCCCTGGCGGCTGGTCGCCGTGCCGGGCCGCCCGGGCACGTACACCACCCGGGAGTTGCTGCCCGCCGGGCACTGGAAGATCTCCGTCGACTGCGCCTTCCCCTCCTTGGGTCATGGCGAGCGCGAACTCGACGTCGAGGCGGCGGCGATCAGCGACCCGGTGCCGCTGGACGCGGCCGCCTCCGCCAACTCCTCGGCCTCCGCCGCGCCCGCAGCCTCCGCCGGACCTTCCGGCGCCACGCCCACCGCGGGCCCGACCGTGGTGGCCGTGGCGGCCACCACCGCCGCGCCCGCCCACGAGACCACCGACGACGCCACCACCTGGGCCGCCATCGGCACCGCCACCGCGGCCGTGCTGCTGGTCGGCACCGGCTTCTGGCTGCGCGGACGCGCCCGCCGCTGACGGGCCGGAGCACGGCGCCGCCCCGGCCGGCCGTCGGCGACCCGTGATCCGTGATCCGTGCCGCCCTGGCAAAACGGGAACCGGCGGCGCACGAAGCACGTCTGAGCGATCACCGGGCGTCACCGGACGCCCGGCCGATCGCAAGGGAGCATCCGCGCATGAGGAAGGTCCTGATCACCGGCGGTGCCGGCTTCATCGGCAGCACGGTGGCCTCGGTCCTGCTCGACCGGGGCATCACCCCGGTCGTCCTGGACGACCTGTCCAAGGGCCGCGCCGAGTTCGTGGAGAACCGCGTCTTCTACGGGGGCGACATCGGCGATGCCGCCCTGCTGGACCGGATCTTCACCGAACACCCGGACATCGACGCCACCGTGCACTGCGCGGCCAGGATCGTCGTCCCGGAGTCGGTGGCCAAGCCGCTGTTCTACTACCGGGAGAACGTCGCCAAGACCGTCGAGCTGCTCGACGCCCTCCAGCGCCACGGCTGCACCCGGGTGGTGTTCAGCAGCTCCGCCTCGATCTACGCGCCCACCCCGGACGGCCGGGTCGACGAGGACTCCGCGCTGGAGGCGAACAGCCCGTACGCGCGCACCAAGCTGATGATGGAGCAGGTGCTCCAGGACTGGACCCGGGGCGAGGGCGCCGAGCGGCAGCGGGTCATCACCCTGCGGTACTTCAACCCGGTCGGCGCCGACTCCCGGCTGCGCACCGGCCTGCAGAACCTCAACCCCAGCCACGCCCTCGGCAAGCTGATCGAGGCCCACACCGAGGGCACCCCGTTCACCGTCACCGGCGTCGACTGGCCGACCCGGGACGGCTCCGGCATCCGCGACTACGTCCACGTGCAGGACCTGGCGGAGGCCCACGTCGCGGCGCTGCTCCGGTTCGACGAGGTGATCGCCCCCGACGCCGCCGACCGCTTCCGGGCGATCAACGTCGGGACGGGCGAGGGCACCACCGTCCGCGAGCTGGTCGCCGCCTTCGAACAGGCGGTCGGCGGCAAGCTCGACGTCCGCGAGGCCGGCCCGCGCCCGGGTGACGTGATCGGCTGCTACGCCTCCGTCGACGCCGCCCGCGAGCTGCTCGACTGGTCGCCGCGGCGCACCCTGGCCGAGGGCGTCGCCGACGCGCTCGCCTGGCGCGCCAAGTGGGCCACCCAGCTCGGCGCGAACTGACCGGCCGCAACCGCTACTTCACGGCCTCGCCGGACTTCGCCCAGTTGTCGTGCAGGCGGTCCAGGTAGGACTGCGCCTGCGGGCCGATCTTGACGCCCCGGGCGAAGGCGAGCATGTTGCCCGCCCCGGCGTTGTAGCCGAGGGCGAGCAGCTCGTCCTTGTTCAGCGGGGCGCCCACCTTGGCGGGGAGCTGTTCGGCGAGGTCGTGGAGGTGCCAGGCGGCTGCCTGGACGGCCAGGTTGCGGTCGTCCGGCAGCTCCTCCCAACGACGGGAGGCGAACGGGCGGCCCGGCTTGGTGTCGTCGAAGGCGGCGCGGTGCATGTTGGCGATGCCGAAGGCGGCGTCCGGCTTGCCGCGCTGCCAGGCCCGCTCGAAGTCCGGGTCGTGCGGCTTGTACGCCTCGTTGTAGAGGATCGCCATCAGCAGCTGGGGGTTGACCCCGGCCTCGGCCGCGTACTGGCGCACCGGCGCCGCGTAGTCGGCGGGCTCGTAGCGGCCGGAGGGCTTCGACGGAGCCGCCGACGACCCGCCCGACCCGGCTCCCGACCCGGCTCCCGCGCCTGCTCCCGACCCGGCTCCCGCGCCCGCACCCGACCCGGCGCCCGCCGAACCGGAGGCGCCGGACGACGGGGCGGCGGCGGAGGACGAGGGCGCCGCCGAAGCGGCCCCGGGCTCGTGGCCGCCGCTGCGGACGATGCCCCACCCGGCCGCCGCCAGGACGCCGATCACGATCCAGCGCCCCCAGCGCGGACCTTTCTGCTCCTCGCTCACCGCCGTCGGCCCTCCCCGTTCGCCCGTCATCCAGTTCGACCGTCGTACGGTCGCTCGCGCCCCGCGGGAGGCCCGGCCGGTCCTACTCGGCGGACTTCGCGTCGCCGTCGAGGTTGCGCAGGAAGTCCTTCGCCTTCTCGACGCCGGTGTCGATCTGCCCGCTGTACTTGCCGTCCGTGCGGTCGTCGATCACGTCGCCGACCTTCTCCAGGCCCTGCCCGAGCACGTTGCTGTGCTCGCGGGCGAGGTCGGTGGCCTTGTCCGCGATGTTCTTAAGACTTTCAAACATGGTGACGCTCTACTCCTCTTGTGCGTTCCTGTTGGTGTGCCGACGTGGCGGGGATCATGGTCATCCTAACGAGGGCCGGCCGGGCGGTCCGCCGCTGCGGAACGGCGGCGAGTGACTTTGCTGAAATGGGTTTGTATGCTCCAGACCAGCCTCTACAGGCCTGTAGACGGCGGGAATTGCCAGCGGACGGATGGCGTCCCGGCACGAGGGGCGGCGTGGTCTCGCCGCCGCAGCCGAAACGATCGAGGGAAGTGCGCATGGCCGGCCAGCGGGCGAGAACGCCGTACCAGGACGCGGGACCTCGCATCGAGGACCCCGCCGTGCCCGCCCAGCGCTCCCGCGCGGCCGGCGGTGACCCCGACCCGTCGGGGCAGGCCCGCACCCAGCGCGCCGGGACCTCGCGCCGCAGGCAGCAGGCCCGTCGGCGCGGCGGACCGGTCGCCGCGCTCGCCGCGGTCGGGCTGCCGCTGCTCGGCGGGATCGGCGACGAACTCGGCGGCCCCGGCGTCGGCGTCCTGTTCGCGGTCGGCGCGGTGCTCGGCACCGGCGTCGCGGCCGTGCTGTGCAGTCGGAGCGGCCGCTGGTGGGTGCTGACCGCGACCCCCTTGGTGGTGCTGCTGACGGCCTCGGCCGTCGAGTACGGGGCCGATCCCGACAAGTATCAGGGCAAGGGCCTGGGCACCGGCGCGGTGCGCTGGGTGGTCGAGGCGTTCCCGGTGATGGCGACGGCGCTGGTGGTCGCGCTGCTGGTGATCGTGGTGCGCGCGGTGCTGGACCGCCGCCGGCCCCCCAGGGCCGGAGCCCCGAGCGGACGGGGCCGCCGTGGCTGACCGCACCAACCGCACCAACCACACCGAGCGCCCGCGCGGCCGGGCCCCGCGCCGTGGCTCCGCCGCGCGTCGCGGGCCCGCCCCGCTGACCGTGGCCGGCCGCACCCTGGCCTGCGCCGTCTCGGTCGCCGTGCTCGGCGCCAGCGGCTTCACCTGGTACGAGTACCGCAGCCTGGACGACGGCATGATCAAGTCCGGTGCGTTGAACGAGGCGAAGAAGAACGCCCCGCCGCACCTGGACAAGTCCGTCAACCTGCTGCTGATCGGCCTCGACAGCCGCAAGGACATGGACGGCAACGACCTGCCCAAGCAGTTCGTCGAGGACGAACTGCACGCCGGCTCCAGCGAGATCGGCGGCTACAACACCAACGCCCTGATCGTGCTGCACATCCCGGCCAACGGCGGGAAGGTCACCGCGCTGTCCGTACCGCGTGACGACTACGTGCAGACCGTCGGCGCCGACGGCAAGATGCACAAGATCAAGGAGGCCTACGGCATCGCCAAGGAGGCCGCCGAGTCGAAGCTCGCGGGCAAGGGCCTCTCCAAGGCGGATCTGGAACGGCAGAGCCGGGAGGCCGGCCGCTCGGCCACGATCCAGACGGTGCAGAGCTTCCTGGACGTCCCGATCGACCACTTCGCCGAGGTCAACCTGATCGGTTTCTACGACATCGCCAAGGCCGTGGAACCGATCCAGGTCTGCCTCAACCACCCGGTCGACGATCCGATCATCGCCCGGACCGCCGCGCACGAGGGCGGCGGCACCGGCCTCAAACTGCCCGCCGGGATCAGCTCGTTGGACGCCGCCCAGGCACTGTCCTTCGTCCGCCAGCGCCACCACCTCACCAACGGCGACCTCGACCGCACCCACCGGCAGCAGGCGTTCATCTCCTCCGTCGAGTACAAGCTCAAGCAGCAGGGCATCCTCAACGACTTCGGACAGATGCAGAAGCTGTTCGGGGTGGTGAAGAAGGACGTCGTGATCGACAACGAGTGGAACATCCTCGACTTCGCCCAGCAGGCGCCCAACCTCACCGGTGGCAACGTCGAGTTCAACACCCTGCCCATCACCGGGTTCAAGACCGTCGGCGGGCAGGAGGTCAACACCGTCAACCCGGACCTGATCAAGAAGATCGTCCGGCAGCTCTTCAACCGCGAACAGGCGCCCGCCGCCCCGGCCGCGGCGCCCGGCGGCGCCCCGGGCGAGACGGCCCCGCCCTCGCCCTCGCCCAGCGCCGCGCCCAAGTCGGTGGTCGACGTCAACGCGGCGGCGGGCGCGGGCGCCGCCGCCACCGAGTCCAAGGCGCTGGTCGACCTCGGCTACCAGGCCGGCCGGATCGGTGACGCGCCCGCGCGGATCCGCACCACCACCGTGACCTACGGCACCGGTGCCAAGACCGACGCCCAGGCGGTCGCCGCCCGGTACGGCGTCACCGCCGTCCCGTCCTCGGCCGTCCCGGCGGGCCACGTCCTGGTCACCCTCGCCGGCACCCGGACCGCGACCCCCACCCCGGCCACGACCGCCTCGGGCGCCCCCGCGCCGGCCGACGGCTCCGCCGACCCGGCCGCCGGGCTGCCGATGCAGGGGCCGGCGGTCAAGGCCGGCGGGATCCCCTGCGTGGACTGACCCGCGGTACGAGCGTCCGGCGGGGCCGCCCGCCGGACGCGCCAGGTGTCGGGTCGGATCGTGCTTCGGGTCGGATCGTGCTTCGGGTCAGGCCCGAGCGCTCAGGTCCAACCGGCCGTCCTGAGCACGGCGGAGGCGACGGCCGGGAGCGGCAGGCGGGTGGTGTCGACGGTGAAGTCCGCGACGCCGGCCTGATCGAGGATCCGGTGGAGCCCGTCGGCGCGCTCCAGGTGCCAGGGCAGGGACTCGGGGTCGTTGTCGGCCTCGTGCCGGCGCCTGAGCCGACCGTGGACGACGGGGAGGGCCGCCGTCAGGCGGCAGACCTGGAGCGGCATGCCGAGGGCGGCCCGGTAGCCGTCGCGCTCGGCGATGCTCTCGGCCACCCCGGCCAGGACGAACCGGCGCACCCCGGCGTCCCGGTAGTTGGCGGTCAGGGCGCGCAGGTTGCGCAGCAGCAGACCGAGGTTGAACGGGTCGCCCTCGGGGGCGGGCCACGCCTGGCAGAGCCGGTCGAGGTCCATGACCGCGTGCGGCACACCGGCCTCCTGGAGGAGGTCGCCCACCGCGTCGGCGGCCGAGGTCTTGCCGACTCCGACGGTGCCGGTGATCAGCAGGGCACGCGGCTCCGCCCCGTTCGTGTGGTCCTGGTGGTTCAGCACTGCTCGCTCCGTGTCCGGTGGTGTCCTGCCTTGGGCTGCTCCGCGCATCATGGCCCGGGTGCGGGCGGCACGGCGGTCAAGGGCGCGGGGCCTTCTCGCCGTGGACGGCGGTGTACTCGGCGGCCAGCCACGGGGCCAGGCCGTCGATGAGGGCGGCCAGGACCGCGCGGTCGGTGGTGGGGGTGCGGGCGACGGCCGCGGCCAGGCGCATCCGGTCGGCGTGGTCGGGGTAGTGGGCGGCGAAGGCCTCGGCGGAGAGGGTGAGGTCGCTGGTCCAGCCGCCCCAGCGGGGCATGACCAGGGTGAAGCCGGTGCGGACGAGTCGGCGGGAGACCGCGCGGCTGAGTGCGGTGAGCCGGGCGTCCGAATCGGCGGCGGCCAGTCGCTCGCGCCAGCGGGGGAGGGCGAGCGTGAGGTCGCCGTTGGTCTCGCGGGCGAGCAGGGAGTCCGGACGGTAGCGGGGGAGTCGCCCCGCGAGGTCCTCGCCGAGCAGCGGGGTGCACAGGCAGGCGACGAACCAGCCCAGGTCGTGCCGCTCCAGCTCGCTGAGCAGCGTGCCGGTGCCGAACAGGAGCACGCCGACGCCGTCGACCTGCGGGAAGTCCGCGTCGAGGGCGGCTTCGAGGGCGTCGGCCGCCCGTCGGTCGTCGGGTGTGGGCTCCCGGTGCAGGGCGAGCAGCAGGTCGAGGTCGGAGACACCGGGGAGCGCGGTGCCGCGCGGGATGCTGCCGTACAGGTAGGCGCCGTGCAGGCGGTCCGGGCCGAAGGCGGCGGCGATCCGCGCCCGCGCGGCGGCGACCACCGGCGCGAACTCCGGCCGGACGCGCTCCAGCGATCCCTCCCGCGCGATGTACCCGTCCTCGTCCAGTCCCTGAATGTCCATGGGCGAACCCTGCCGCACCGTCACGTGGTTGACCAGCGGATTTCCGGGGCCCGGGCGAATTGTCAGTGGGGCGTGCCAGCATCCATTGCACACGAACACGGAGGGAATTCTCATGGGCACCTGGGACATCGGTCATTTCGACAACGACACCGCGGCGGATTTCGCCGGTGGCCTCGACGACGCCGCGCCGGGCGAGCGCGCGGGCCTCGTCCGGGCGGCGCTGGAGCGCGCCGCCCGGAGCTCGGAGTACCTGGACGACGACGAGGGCGCGCAGGCCGTCGCGGCGGCGGCGCTGGTCGCCGCCCAGTGCCCGGGTGGCGGGGCGGTGACGACCGCCTACGGCCCCAAGGAGCCGATCGGCCCGCTGCCCGTCGAGCTGCGCCCGCTCGCCGTCGGGGCGCTCGACCGGGTGGTGGCGGAGGAGTCGGAGCTGGCAGCGCTGTGGGACGAGGCGGGAGCCAATGGGCCGTGGCGGGAGCGGATACGTGCCCTGCGGGAGATCCTGGCACCGGTGGAGCCGACGGCGGGCGTTCCGCTGTCCGGCGTGTGACGTCGACTCAACTGCGCTGCGCCGCCCGCCAGTAGGCGAGCGCGGCGAGGCTGGTGGCGGCCCCGAGCGCGCAGACGGCGTGCCAGCCGCCGTGGTCGTACACCACGGTGGAGGCGATCGCGCCCGCTCCGCAGCCGACGGAGTACAGCAGCATGTAGCCCGCGGTCAGGCGGCTCCTGGCCTCGGGGCGGACTTGGTAGAGGAGGTGCTGGTTGACCACGTGCACGGACTGGAGGCCGTAGTCGATGACGACCACGGCGAGCACCAGCCACCACACCGAGTGCGGCAGCAGCGCGGCCGGGAGCCAGGCGGCGAGCATGGCCACCAGGCCGAGGCCGGCGGTGCGTTCGGCGTGACGGCGGCCGCGGTCGGCCCGGCGTCCCGCGCGCCCGGCGCCGAGTGCCCCGGCGGCTCCGGCCAGTCCGAACAGGCCGATCCGGGTGTGGCTGAGCTCGAAGGGCGGTGCGGCGAGCGGGAGGACCATCGGGGTGAGCAGGACGGTGACGGCGGTGAAGGTGAGCAGGGCGAGCACGGCGCGCACGCGCAGCACGCGCTCCTCGGCGAAGAGCGTGAACACCGAGCCGACCAGCCGCAGGTAGCGGATCCGCTCGGTCGGGCCGCGGCGGTCGGGCGGGAGGACGGCCGCGACGGCGAAGGCCATGGCGCCGGTCGCGACGGCGGAGGCGAGGTAGACGGCGCGCCAGCCGGCCAGGTCGCCGACCGTCCCGGCGACGGTGCGCGCGAGCAGGATGCCGACCACGATGCCGCTGGTGACGGTACCGACCACCCGGCCCCGGTCGCCGGGCGCGGCGAGCGAGGCGGAGTGGGCGACGACGACCTGGGCGACGACGGCCAGCACCCCGACGGCCGCCATCGCGGCCAGCAGCAGCAGAGCGGAGGGTGCGACGGCGACGGCGAGCAGGGCGAGGACGGACAGCCCGAGTTGGGCGGTGGTCAGGGCGCGGCGGTCGATGTGGTCACCGAGCGGGACGAGCAGCAGCAGGCCGAGCCCGTAACCGACCTGGGTGAGGGTGCCGACCAGGCCGATGGTGGCCGGGTCGATGCCGTAGTCCCGGGCGATCAGGTCCAGCAGCGGCTGGGAGTAGTAGACGTTGGCGACGGCCAGGCCGCACGCGACGGAGAGCAGCCAGGCCACGGCCGGTGACAGGCCACGCGGCGGCGTGGCCGTGCGCGTCGCGTCGGTGGTGGGTGGGCCGGGTCGGCCGGTGGGAGCGGGGGAGGTCATGAGCGGGAACCCCTCGACGGGCAGCAGTGGTTTCAAAGTGCTACCGCATCACCCTGGCATATCCTGGTTTCAATAAGCAACCATGTGTCCGGCGGTACGCTGGCCGCCGACCGGTCGAGAGGTGGGAAGAGTGCCGAAACGCACCACGCACGAGGAGTCGACCTGCCCGGTCGCCCGCCCGCTCGACGTGGTCGGCGACGGCTGGACGCTGCTGATCGTCCGGGACGCCTTCGACGGGCTGCGCCGCTTCGGGCAGTTCCAGAAGAACCTGGGGCTGGCCAAGAACATCCTGTCGGCGCGGCTCACCAACCTGGTCGCCACCGGGGTCTTCGAACTCGCTCCGGCCGCCGACGGCAGCCCCTACCAGGAGTACCTGCTCACCGAGAAGGGCCGCGCATTGTTCCCGGTGATCACCGCGCTGCGGCAGTGGGGTGACGACTGGTTCTTCGCCGAGGGCGAGCCCCGGGCCCGGCTGGTCGACCGCGCCTCGGGCGCCCCGGTCGCCCCGGTGGAGGTGCGCTCGGCGGACGGGCGGCTGCTCGGCCCGGACGACGCGAAGGTGCTGCTGCCCTGAGACGTGCCACCGCCACCGGCGTTCGAGACGGCCGGTGGCGGCGGGGCGGTGGGGCAGTGGGGCGGTGGGATCAGGGGGTCGCGGGCGGGCAGGGCGTGACCGTGCCCGTCGGTCCCGGCTGCTTGCAGATCGGCGTGGCCGTCTGGGCGCCGGCCGAGGTGGCGCCGGTCGAGGTGCTGCCGGTCGAGGTCGTGGTGCCTTCGCTGGTCGCTCCGGTCCCGGTCGTGGTGGTCTTGCTGGTCGGTGCCTCGCTGAGCGTCGAGGCGGACGAGGAGTGGGTCGTCGCGGTGCTCTCGGACGGCCTGCCCGACGTGGTCGACGAGGTGGCCGCGGCTGAGCCCGTACCGGTGGAGGTGCCGGAGGACGTCGCCCCGCCGGACGTCGCTCCGGAGGAAGTGGCACCGGAGGAGGTGGCACCGGAGCTGGTGGCGCCGGAGGACGTCGCCCCGGAGCTGGTCGCGCCCGAGGTCGAGGCCGTCGCGCCGGACGAGGTCGCTCCGGAGGAGGTGGCACCCGAGCTGGTGGCGCCGGAGGAGGTGGCACCGGACGACGTCGCCCCGCTGGACGTCGCGCCCGAAGAGGTCGCGCCCGAGGTCGAGGCCGTCGCCGTCGGCGACGTGGGCTTCCACGGCACGGGCGGCGGAACGCCCGGCACCAGTTGCTTCGGCGGCTCGACGCGCTTGTCCACCACCTCGATCCGACCGGTCAGCCGGGAGAACCAGCCGCCCGTCTCGATGTTCACCAGGATGATCTCGGTCACCGGCTGCGGGGCCGGCACCACCACGATCAGCGTGGTCGGCTCGAAGCCCGTCCAGGCCTTCCCGGTGTACTTGGCGTTGCTCACCAGCACCGCCGGCTTCAACGGGTTGCCGCAGGCGCAGCGCACCCGGGGCACGCCCTGGGCGTCCACCAGGACGGCCGTGCCCGCCTGCAGCACGGACTGGTACTCGACCACGGCGCCGCTCTTGTAGCTGTGGTTGGTCACCCGGGTGTCCACCCGCAGGTAGGCCGAGGTCAGCGAGCGCAGGTAGGACGGGATCGCGGACTGTTCGATGCCCGCCGCCGAGGCCCAGGCCCGTCCGGCGTCACCGCTGGACACCATGCCGATCAGCCGTTCGGTGTCGCAGCTGGACCGGCTCATCGTCCCGCCGTACAGGCCCGCCGAGCTGCCCTGCACGCTGTGCAGGACGGCCGGGGAGCCGGTTCTGGAGGTGCCGCCCGGCTGTGCCGCCGTGCTGGTGGGAGCGGGGGCCGGGGCGCTCATGCCCTGGGTTTCCACCGATGGGGTGAACGGCGCCGGTCCGGGGTCGGCCGGGGCCTGGAGGGCGACCTCGTTGGCGGTCGGGACGGCCTCGTTCTTGCCGCCCTGGTTGTTGACGATCAGCACCGTCGCCACCACGGCCGCCGCCACCACGCCCGCCGCGACCGACAGCCCCTTCCGGGAACGCCACCACGGCGTGCGCGGACCCCGCCCGCTGCCCGCGCTGGAGCCACCCGCACCGCCCCCGGACGGCCCCGACGGTCCTGAGGGCCCCGACGGGCCCGAGGGCGGTGGCGGTACGGACGACGCACCGCCCGTGCCGCCACCCGACGGGGGGCCGGCCAGCGGGCCGGACGGGGGACCGGAGGGCGGGCCGTAGGGCGGCTCGCTCGGCGGGCCGGACGGGGGCGGTTGGGAACTCATCGAGGCTCCGTTTCGCAGGCGGCCGACACGAACGGTCGGCACGGGAAGCTCCTGCCACTGGGTTCCATTTCTCCCCCGGTGCCCCGTTCGCCGCAACAGCAGGTGGCCCCGCCGTCGCCGAGCGTGCCCCGCGGCGGTCGGTCACCCTGGGAACGGACCAGGCCCGTTCGAGCAGAGGGAGGCGGCATGCAGCAGCCCACCACCGGGGCCGCCGGCCCGCCCGGAGCCGTCCGCGGTTGGCTGGACGCGCTCGCCGTGGTGCTGGCCGGACTCGTCGCGATGGCGGCGGTGGCCGCGCTGGGCCTCTGGCTGGCCGGCGCGAGCGACCTCCCGGAGGGCGGCTTCCCGCCGGTGCTCGCCGCGACGCTGGCGCTGGCCGTCGGCGGCTCGGTCCAACTCGACGGCGGCGCGGGCAGCTTCGCGGCGGTGGACGCCGGGGTCAGCGCGATGCCGCTGAGCGTCTCGCTGGTCGGCGCGGTGGTGATCGCCGAGGTGTTCCTGCGTCAACTGCGCTTCCGGGCGGTCGCGGGAGGCGGTGAACTGCTGGGCCGGATCGCCCGGACGGTGGTGCTCTGGCTGATCGCCCTGGTGGTGATCACCGTCACCGCCAAGCACACCTTCGTGATCCAGCTCGGCGGCAGCCTGGTGGAGACCATCGGCGGCGCGCTCGGGCTCACCCCGGAGGTCGGCTTCCACGCGGACGGCGCCACCACCGTCGGCATCGGGCTGGCCTGGCTGCTGCTGGTGTTCGCCGCGGTCTTCGCGGTCTCCCGCCGGGCGCCGCTGCCGCGCGGCCTGTTGCGCTACCAACTCGCCGTCCGCCCGGCCGCGTTCGCGCTCTGGACGGTGCTGCTCGGGTACGTCGCGATCGGCGCGGTGGCCGGGGTCGTCACCGCGCTCGTGCACGGCAACGCCCGCTCGACCATGGCGGTGCTGCTGCTGGCCCTGCCCGACCTGGTCTGGCTGGCCTTCGGTCTCGGCCTCGGCGCCGTCTGGCACGGCCGACTGGTCGGCGCGCTCGGCCTGCCCGTCCCCCAACCGCTCAGCGCGGTGCTGCGCGCCCCCGGTGGGGGGACGGCGACCATCGACCTCGGCACCCTGGCCGAGCACGACGCGCGCAGCTGGTGGCTGCTGCCGGTGGCCGCCGTGCTGCTGACCGCCGCCGCCTTCCTCGCCGCCCGCCGCTCGCCGCGCCGCGTCCGGCTCTGGCAGCACTCCGTGCGCTTCGCGCTGGCCACCGCCGTCACCGTGCTGCTGGTGGGCCTGTGGACCCGGATGGACGCCGACTACGGGCTGTCCGTGCTGGGCGTCGGCCTCGGCCAGGGCGGACTGGGGGACCTGCTCGGTGCGGTGCTCGGCGGGGACAACCCGGTGTCGGCGCTGGGCAGCGGCAGCCTGACGCTGCGCCCGGAGCTGTGGACGGCGGTGCCGCTGGCGGCCGGCTGGGGACTGCTGACCGGACTGCTCGGGGCGCTGCTGGCGGCCCGGGTGCGGCACCCCGGGGAGGTCACCGGGGAGGTCACCGGCGATGTCGCCGGGGAGGGCGCGGAGAGTACCGGGGCGGGCACCGGCGGCTGAACCCGGAGCGGGCACCCGTACCCGCCCCGGCCTCAGAGCAGTTCGGCGAGCAGGACGGCCGCCGCCGGGACGGCCTGGCCGAGCGCGCCGCGCCACAGCTTCGGCTCCGAGACGAACAGGGTGGTCCCGCCGGCCACCATGAAGGCCGCGATGTAGAGGATCACCGGCCGCCCCGCCCCGGAGTGCCCGGTGTGCAGCAGGACCAGCCCGGCGACCAGCCCGAGGGCCAGGAACAGGTTGTAGAAACCGACGTTGAACCGCCACAGCCGGACCTCCGGGGCGTCCGCCGTGCTGCCGGTGAGCAGGTAGCGCACCCTCGGGTGCCCGTACAGGTAGCTCTCCAGCGGCCACACCACGAGGTGGATCGCGGCGGCGAGCATGGCGAAGACCTGGCTCACGGCGTTCATGGTCGACGGCTCTCCAGAGCTTCCTGGGACGGGCCCTGACGGCCCCGGTACGGCGGGTGGACGACCGGGCCGGCCCAGGCGGGCGGGTCCGGCACCGGGGTGGGGCCGGAGGCGCGGGCGACCGCGGGGACCACCCGGGTGGGCGGGCCGTCCGCCGTCCAGGGCGCGGGCCCGGTGGACGCGCGCAGCTCGGCGACGAACTGCAGGCAGCTGTCGTAGCGCTCCCCGGGCGTCTTGGCGAGCGAGCGGGCCAGCACGGCGTCGACCGCCTCGGGGAGGTCCGGGCGGTGCCGGCGCAGTTCGGGCGGCGGGTCGTTGAGGTGGGCCCAGAGCAGCGCGAGGTCGCTCTCGCGGCGGAACGGCGGGGTGCCCGCGAGCATCTCGAAGACCACGCAGCCGAGCGCGTACTGGTCGCAGCGCCCGTCCAGCGGCCGGCCGGAGATCTGCTCGGGCGCGGCGTAGTCGAGGGTACCGACGATCTGGCCGACGCTGGTCAGCCCGCTGAGCGAGAGGGACTTCTTGGTGAGGCCGAAGTCCGCCAGGTAGAGGTGCTCGGGGTGCTCGCTGTCGGTGCCGGCGGCGACCAGGACGTTGCCGGGCTTGACGTCCCGGTGCACCAGGTCGTGGTCGTGCGCGGCGTCCAGGGCGGAGGCGATCTGCAGGGCCAGCCGGGTGGCGCGCTCGATCGGGAGCGGGGCGTCCCGGTTGATCAGCGCGCGCAGGTCGCCGCCCTCGACGTAGCGCATCGCCAGGTAGAGGATGCCGTCGTGCTCCCCGGCCTCGAACACCGGGACGATGTGCGGGTGGTCGATGCCGGCGGCGGCCTCGGACTCGTGCATGAAGCGCTGCCGGAACACCTCGTTGCGGGCCAGCTCGGGGGCCAACAGCTTGACCGCGACGGTCCGGCCGAGCCGCAGGTCCTTGGCCCGGTAGACCACGGCCATCCCGCCGCGCCCGATCTCCTGCTCCAGCCGGTAGCCCGCCACCCTCCGCCCGACCAGGCCGGCGGGCAGCCCGCCGGTCGAGGGCGAGGACGAGGCCGAGTCGGCGGCCGGGCCGGAGGCGGAGGCCGGGGTGGAGGCCGTGGCCGGGGGTGGTTCGGCGGGGGTCACGGCTCACCCGTCCGGGTGGGCGCGTACGGGCCCTGCGCCTGCGGGTCGGGCACCGGTGCCGCTCCCGGCGTGACCGCGGACCCGACGGCTGCCTGCCGGTCGGTGGCCGCGTAGGTCTGCAACTGGAGCCCGTCGCAGTAGCACCAGCGGTCGTGCACCGGGTCGAACACCCAGAGCGCCTCGCCGTCCGCGACCAGGCCGATCCGCAGGCCGCGGGTCCGCTCCCGGAAGGACTCCAGGTCCAGGGCGCCCGTGGCGAGGTCCTCCAGCAGGGCGCGGTGCCGGGCGAGTGCGGCCCCGGCCTCGGCGAGGGCGGGCCGGGGGTCGGCGGTGCGGGCGGGTGGTCCGTCCGCGGCGGGGGGCGGTTGGGGGAGTACGACCAGCAGCCGGGCGTCCACCCAGGCGGTCCAGCCGTTGGAGCAGAGCACCTGGGCCCAGTCGCCCTGCCGGGCGATCAGCCGGACCGGGAGCAGCGGGTCGAGCCGGGCGGAGGGCCGTGCCGGGTCCGGCGCCGTCCAGGTCGCCAGGCCGTCCGGCGGGGCGACGTGGGTGGGGCGGAACGCGAACTCGTCCATGGGCGGGTACATTCCCTCCGCCGCGCCGACCGGTGCCGGGGGGCAGGGGTCGCGAGCGGCATTCGCACCGCAGTTCGTCTCCCACTCTACCGGCGGGGCCGGGGGCGGCTACTTGCGCATGACGCTCGGCTCGTGCCGCCGCAGCAGGGCGAGCACCGCCAGCCCGTACGCCGCCGCGAGGGCGGCCAGTGCGCCCATGGAGACCAGCCAGCCGGTGCGCTCGGGGCGGAACATCGGGTCCGCGGTGATCGGGCTCGGTACGGTGAGCCGGTTCAGGTCGACGGTGCGGGCCATCGCCGACAGGCCCCACCGGGACGGCACCAGCCAGGCGAACTGCTCCAGGCCGGGCACGCCGTGCAGCCGGAGCATCAGGCCGCTGAACACGACCTGGACGATCGCGAGGAGCACCAGCAGCGGCATGGTGGTCTCCTCCTTGGCGACCAGCGCGGACACCACCAGGCCGAGCATCATCGAGGTGAACGCCAGCAGCGCGACCGCGATGATCAGTTCCGGCAGCTGGGGCATCAGCACGCCGGTGGTCACCGGCGGCGGGGCGTTCGGGCGGGGCTGCGCGGTGAGCGTGACCCCGGCCAGGCCGACCACCGTCAGCACCGCGGCCTGCGCCACGGTGACCGCGCCGAGCACCACCACCTTCGACACCAGGTACGCCGACCGGGACAGGCCGACCACCCGCTCCCGCCGGTAGATCGCGCGCTCCTTGACCACCTCGCGCACCGCGTTGGCCGAGCCGGTGAGCACCCCGCCGAGACAGAGCGTGAGCAGGCAGTTGATGGCGTTCTCGTCGCTGAGCCGGCTGCCGGCCATCGCCCGGCACATCAGGCCGATGATGAACGGCAGCACGATCATCACGGTCAGGAACAGCCGGTCGGCGGCGAGCACCGCGGCGTACCGGCGCACCAGGGTGCCCAGCTGGGAGAACCAGCCCTGCGGCTTCTCCCGGCCGACGGGCGACGCGGCCGCCCCGGCCGGCTCCGGCGGGCGCGCCGGGGGCACCGGGTGCGCCGCCTCGGCCGCCACGTACCGCTGGTACTGCGGCGAGGCGCGGAAGCGCTGCCGGCAGAGCCCCTCGGTGTCGTTCTCGAAGGCCTCGAAGGCCTCCGGCCACTCCGCCTCGCCGAAGTACGCCAGCGCCTCGGTCGGCGGCCCGTAGTAGGCGGTCCGGCCGCCGGGGGCGAGCACCAGCAGGCGGTCGCACACGTTGAGGCTCAGCACGCTGTGCGTCACCACGACCACCGTGCGGCCGTCGTCGGCCAGCCCGCGCAGCAGCTGCATCACCGAGCGCTCCATGCCCGGGTCCAGGCCGGAGGTCGGCTCGTCCAGGAAGAGCAGCGAGGGCTTGGTGAGCAGCTCCAGTGCGATGCTGACCCGCTTGCGCTGGCCGCCGGAGAGGCTGGCGATCACCTGCTGCTCCCGCGCCTCCAGGCCCAGTTCGCCGATCACCTCGGAGACCCTGTCCTCCCGCTCCTCCTTCGCGGTGTCCCCGGGGAAGCGCAGCTCGGCGGCGTACGACAGGGCGCGGCGGACGGTCAGCTGGGTGTGCAGGATGTCGTCCTGGGGGACGAGGCCGATCCGGCGGCGCAGCTCCGCGTAGTCGCGGTAGAGGTCGCGCCCGTCGTACAGCACGGTGCCCTCGTCGGCGGGGCGCAGCCCGGTGAGGGCGTTGAGCAGGGTGGATTTGCCGGCGCCGCTCGGGCCGGCCACCGCGAGCAGGGCCTTCTCGGCGAGCGGGAAGCCGACGTCGTCCAGCAGCACCCGGTGGTCGGGGCCGACCCGGACGACCAGGTGCTGGACGTCCAGCGAGACCTCGCCGGTGTCGGTGTACTCGACCAGCCGGCCGTCGGCCAGGCAGAGCGAGGAGTGGCCGATGCCGACCAGGTCGGCCGGGCCGACCGGGGCACGGCGGACCGGGCGGCCGTTGAGGTAGGTGCCGTTGTGGCTGTCCAGGTCGACGATCTCGTGCCCGCCGTCCGGCAGTTCGCGCAGCTCGGCGTGGTGCCGGGAGACCACCAGGTCGTCCAGGACCAGGTCGTTGTCGGGGGCGCGGCCGATCCGCAGGGCGCGGCCGGGCAGTTCCAGCACGGCGCTCGGGCTGCGGAAGGTACCGGAGCTGCGCGGGGCGAGCAGCACCGTGCGCTCGCCGGGGGCGGGGCCGGGCAGGCCGGCGAAGGTCGCGGACGGGCCGGTGGCCGGGTCGCCGAAGCGCAGCCGGGTGCCCGGGCCGACGTCCTCGTGGTCGACCCGGTGGCCCTGGTCGTAGGTGCCGTTGGTGCTGCCGACGTCCTCCAGCAGCCAGTGGCCGTCGGTGGCGCGCAGCACCGCGTGGTGCCAGGAGACCCGGGGGTCGTCCAGCACTATCTCGCTGGTCGGGTCCCGGCCCAGGTGGTAGGCCCGGGTGGGGTCGATCAGCCGGGATTCGCGGTCGGTGACCAGGACGAGGGGCGGCGCGGTGGGTGCGCCGGGGCGCTGTCCCATGCTCGGCATTCTATCGTCGGCGGGCCCGAACGGCCTTTCCGGATCCTGACATTGGACTGGACCACTGCCTCGGCGCAGCACTATCGTTCGGCGTGCCCGCAGGCCGGACCACCGGCCGGACCACCGGATGGGAACCCATGACGATCTGGCCGCATCCGCGCAGCTCCCGGACCGTCCGCGCCGGCCGGGCCGACGGCCGGGTGCTGCGCCTGGGCCTGATGGACACCATGCTCGCCGACCTCGCCGTCTCCGTCGTGCTCTGCTTCGACCGGCCGCTGGACGAGGACCGGCTCGCCGCCGGACTCGCCCTCGCCCTGGAGCGGGTGCCGGTGTTCGCCGGACGGCTGCGCACCGAGGACGGCGCGCTCCGGGCGGTCTGCGACGACTCCGGGGTGCCGCTCGCGGTCTACACCGTGGACGGCACCCTCGCCGAGGCGATGGGCCGGGTGGTGGCGGCCGGCTCCGAACTGGTCGACCCGGTGGACGCCGTCGCCGCGCGCACCGGCGATGCCCCGCTGTTCACCGTACGGGTCACCCGGACCGCCGACGGCGGGACGGTGCTCGGCTGCTCCTGGCACCACGCGATCGGGGACCTGCACAGCTTCGTCCTGCTGCTGCGGATCTGGTCCGCGGCGGTCGAGGGCGAGCCGCTGCCGGAGGCCGAACTCGTCGACGACCAGGACGTGTTGCTGGCCGCCGTGCTGCCGGCCGAGGACTGCGGACGCCCCGGCTTCCGGCTGCCGGAAGCGGCGGAGGCGGAGCAGCTGGCCCGCGAGGTCGCGGCCGGACCGCGCGCCAACCGGACCGTCCAGATCGCCTTCACCGAGGCCGAGGTCGACCGGATGCGCGAGGAGTTCGGGGCGGCCGCCGGGCGCAGGCTCTCCCCCGGGGACGTGCTCTGCGCCCATGTGCTCGCCACCCTGCGGGAGTTGGACGGGGACCAGGCCGAGCGGATGCTCACCGTGCCGGTCAACGCCCGCCGCTGGCTGGGCCTTTCGCCCGCCCTGGTGGGCAATCTGCTGAGCGAGGTGCACGTGCCGCACCGGCCGAAGGACGGCCCGGCGGTGCTGGCGGCCGCGCTGCGGACGGCCGTCGAGGAGTTCCCGACCGCCCACCTCAACCTGCGCGCCAACCTGGACTTCCTGGCGGGGCTGGGCCGTTCACGGATGGGGGAGTGTGTGCCGCTGGGCTTCGACCCGCAGCAGCGCCGGTTCAGCTTCTCCAACTGGAGCCGCTTCGGCACCTATCGGGTGAGCTTCCAGGGCTGCTCCCCGGTGTTCGTTAGTCCGGCCGCCAACTACCCGCTCCCCTGGGTGAGTTGGACGATCGAGGGGTATCGCGGCGAGGGGTGGCTCAGCACCGTGGTGCTGCCCGCCCGGCTCGCCGCCCGGGTCCGCGGGGCGGACGGCCGGGCGGCGCTGCACCGGTTCCGGCTGGCGGGCGACGAGCCGCCCGCCTCGGCGGCGGTGCTGCCGAAGGTGCTGTGAGCCCTCCGGTGCGGCCTGGAAGGCCTGGTCGATCGCCCAGTGGCGCCAGGAAGTCCGCCACCGGGCGGGGGCGGCACCGGCCTGGCGCATGCCCTCGACCCACCGTCACGGTGGTGGCCGGGGGAGCCGTGACGGCGGGTCGGGGGTGTCGGGGGTGTTGGGGCCGGGGCCGGGGGTGTCGGGGCGGCGGTCAGCGGGCCTTCACGACGGACCGCAGCGCGTGCCGCAGCTGCTCGCGGCCGGGCTGGACGGCCCGGTCGAGGGCGGGGGCGAAGGGCAGCACCGCGCCGTCCGGGCGGGTGATCCGGCGCGGCGGGGCGATCAGCCGCATCTCCTCGGCGGCGGTGGCGAGCACCTCGGCGCCGAAGCCGCAGCTGCGGTTGGAGTCGTCCACGACGACCAGTCGGCCGGTGCGCTCCAGCGACTCGGCGAGCGCCGGCCAGTCGAAGGGGTGGACGGTGCGCGGGTCGAGCACCTCGACCGAGAGCTCCGGTGCCAGCTCCTCGGCGACGGCCAGGGCGTCGTGCACCAGGTGCCCGAGGGCGACCAGGGTGACGTCCGTGCCGGGTCGGTGGATCCGGGCCCGGCCGAGCGGCACCGGGGCGAGTTCCCAGGTCACCGTCTCGCGCACCGGCAGGGCGGCCGCCGGGGCGAACACCACCACCGGGTCAGGGTCGCGGATCGCCGAGCGCAGCAGCCCGTAGGCGTCGGTCGGGGTGGCGGGCACCACGGTCTTCACCCCGGCGTGCGCGAACAGGCTGTACGGGTGGTCGGAGTGCTGCCCGGCCCAGCCGTCCCGGGAGCCCGAGCCGGGCACCAGGCAGGTCAGCGGGACGGCTGCCTGGCCGCCGGTCATCAGCGAGAACTTGTGGGCCTGGTTGACGAGTTGCTCGAAGACCAGGAAGAGCAGCGAGGGGATCTGGAACTCCAGCACCGGCCGTCGCCCGGCCAGTGCGGCGCCCATCGCCATCGCGGTGAAGGCCTGTTCGGAGAGCGGGGTGTCCACGATCCGCTCCGGGCCGAAGCGGTCCAGCAGGCCCAGGGTGGGGCCGGCCAGACCGGCGCCGATGTCCTCGCCGAACACGCAGACCGCCGGGTCCTCGGCGAGTTCGTCGGCCAGGGCCCGGTTGAGCGCCTTGGTGTAGGAGAGCCTGGTCACGCCGACACCCCCGCCCGGGGCCGCAGACCGTCGGCGTACAGGTGGTCCAGCGCGCCGGCCGGGTCCGGGTGGGCCGAGGCCAGGGCGAACTCCTCGGCGGCGGCCAGCTGTTCGGCCACCGAGCGGTCCAGTTCGACGACCGCGGCCCGGTCCAGCGGGGCGGTGGCCCGGGTCAGCGGGTCGCGCTCGCGCCAGGCCGCGACCTCCTCGGGGGTGCGGTAGCGCAGTTTCATCCGGCGTTCCATGGTGTGGTGGCCCTCGTAGCGGTAGGTGCGGCACTCCAGGAAGCCGGGTCCGCCGCCCGCGCGGGCCCGCTCGACCGCGCGCAGGGCGGCGGCCCGGACGGCCTCGGTGTCCATGCCGTCCACCTGCTCGGCGGGGATGCCGAAGGCGGCGGCCCGGCCGGTGGCGGTGCCCGCGACGGCGGTCGCGGCGGGCAGGGTGGTGGCGTAGCCGTTGTTCTCGCAGACGAAGAGCACCGGCAGCCGCCACATCGCCGCGAGGTTGAGCGACTCCAGCAGCACGCCCTGGTTGAGCGCGCCGTCGCCGAAGAAGGACACCGCGACCGGGCTGCCCTCGGTCCCGCTCTCGGTGTGCGTGGTGTGCGTGGTGTGTGTGGCGTGCTTGGCGGCCCAGGCGGCGCCCACCGCGATCGGCGCCCCGGCGCCGACGATGCCGTTGGCGCCGAGGATGCCCAGCGAGAGGTCGGCGGCGTGCATCGAGCCGCCCCGGCCGCCGTTCAACCCGCCGACCCGGCCCGCGAGTTCGGCGAGCAGCCGGTCCGGGTCGGCGCCCCGGGCGAGCACGTGGCCGTGGCCGCGGTGGGTGCTGGTCAGCCGGTCGGCCGGGCCGAGCGCCGAGCAGACGCCGACCGCGACGGCCTCCTGCCCGATGTACGGGTGGATGCCGCCGGGGATCGCGCCGGACTTCACCAGGCCGAGCGCCAGCTCCTCGAAGCCGCGGATCAGCCGCAGCATCCGGTAGCGCTCGGCCGGGGTGGCCAGCGGGGCGATCGCGGCCGCGGGCGGTGCCGTCACAGCGTTCCCCGCCAGACCGTCGGGCAGAACGCCGGGTCGGCGTAGTCCGGTCGGCCGTCGGCGGTGCGGCGCACCAGCACGTCGTGGTTGTACACCACCGGGCCGCCGTCCGGCCCTTCGTGCCGCCGGTACTCGTTGGCGCCGTCCTGGAGGTGCAGCGAGACGGCCCGGCGGGGGAAGGAGGCCAGGTTGGGGCCGCTGCCGTGGTAGGTGCGGCAGTGGTGGAAGGACATGTGGCCGCGCGGGATCAGCATCGGGACCTTCCGCACCCGCTGCCCGTTGAATGCGGCGTTGGCGTCCAGGATGGCGTCCAGCTCGGAGTTGTCGCGGTCGGCGAAGTGCCGGGTGGAGTCCTCGCCGGAGGGCATCTCGCGCCAGCGGTGGCTGCCGTCGACCATGGTGATGGTCCCGTTCTCCTCCCGGCAGTCGTGGAACGGGATGAAGGCGGTGAGCATGTTCTGGGAGGTCGAGGTCTGCCAGTAGTGCTTGTCGAAGTGCCAGGGCACGTGGTTGCTGGGCTCCCCGGGCACCGGGGGCTTGTAGATCAGGGTGGCCTGGAAGATCCGGATCTCCTCGGCCCCGGCGAGCAGTGCGGCGACCGCGCCGACCAGCGGCTTGCGCAGGATCGCGCCGATCGCGTCGCTCTCGTGGTGGACGTAGTCGTTGTGCCGCTGGACCGGCCCGTGCGAGGGCTCCCAGGCGGCCAACCGGGGCGGGCGGACGGGCAGTTCGCGGTCCCGGTGGCCCGCGTAGTACAGCTCGGTGGCGGCCTGGAGGGCGTCCAGCTCCTCGTCGGTGAACAGCCGGCGGGAGAGGTACCAGCCGTGCTCGCGGTAGTGCGCCACCTCCTCGGGGGTGGGCAGCAGGGCGTGTTCGGCGTCGGTGAGGCGGAACTCGGTGGCGGTGGTCATCGGTGGTGCTTCCCTTCTGGGGGCGGTCAGCGGGCGGCGGCGGAGGTCTGTCGCTCGACCGCCTCGTAGAGCGCCTTGATGTTCGCGGTGCCGAACGTGCCCGCGCCCTGGCGCTCGATCAGTTCCAGGAAGGAGGTGCGCCGCGGGTGGGTCGAGCGGGCGAAGATCTGGAACAGCTGGCCGCCGTGGTCCTGGTCCACCAGGACGTGCAGGTCGCGCAGGGTCTCCACCGGGATGGCCGTCCCGCCGAGCCGCTCGGTGAGCGCGTCGAAGTAGGCGCCCGGGGTGGTCAGGAACTCCACGCCGCGGGAGCGGGCGGTGCGCACGGCGGTGGCGATGTCGTGGGTGCTGAACGCCAGGTGCTGCACCCCGGCGCCGCCGTGGGCGGACAGGAACTCGTCGATCTGGCCGGGGCGGCGGGCGGTGTCGGGCTCGATCAGGGTGAAGGTGACCAGGCCGGAGGAGCTCTGCACCACGGTGGAGTCCATGGCCTGCTCGCCGACCTCGATGTACTCCTCGAAGATCGCGTGGAAGCCGAGCGCGGCCTCGCAGAACCGTACGGTGTCGGCGAGTTCGCCACCGGGCAGGCAGATCGCGACGTGGTCGAGGGCCTCCAGCAGCCCGGGCTCGGTGCTCCCGGTTGCCCCGTTGGCCCGGTCCGTCCCGGCCGCGTGCATCGAGGTGAACCGCAGGGCGGTGTCGCCGAATCCGGCGATCAGGCAGGCCTCCCGGTCCAGCACCCGGGCGCCGTGCCGTTCGGCCCGCTCCAGGGCGGCCTTCGGGTCGGTGCAGCCGAGGGCGAGCGCGGCGACGCCGTCGCCGTGCCGGGCGACGTAGGCGGAGACCGGGTGGCCGGGGTCGGCGGCGGCGGTCAGGCGCAGCCGGATCGAGCCCTGGCGCAGGTCGATGGAGCGGGTGCCGTCCGCCGAGGTGGTCGGGGGTGCGGCGGTGAAGTCGTAGTCGGCGTGCAGTTCGGCGGCGGTTTTGTCGGCGTCCGCGCAGTGGAACTCGACGCGGGCGATGGTCTGGATGGACAACGGGATCTCCCCCCGGAGGGATGGTGGTTCGAGGAGCGGCGCGCTGCCGGGCGGCGCTGCCCGGCGAGGACCCGCAGGAGCTAGCGCGTGGCGTCGGCGGGGCGGACGGAGGCCGGGCCGAGGATCAGGCTCAGGTTGTGGCCGCCGAAGGCGAAGGCGTTGCTCAGCGCGGCGCGCACCGGGGTGGACCGGGCGGCGCCCTGGACGTGGTCCAGGTCGCAGGCAGGGTCCGGGTCGACCAGGTTGAGCGTCGGCGGCAGCGTCCCCCTCGCCACCGCCAGGGCCGTCACCGCTGCCTCCAACGCGCCTGCGGCGCCCAGGAGATGGCCGGTGGAGCCCTTGGTGGAGCTGACCGCAGGCCGGTGCGCGCCGAAGACGGCGTGCAGGGCGGCGGTCTCCGCCACGTCACCGAGCTTGGTGCCGGTGCCGTGGGCGTTCACGTAGTCGATGTCCTCCGGGGCCAGGCCCGCGTTGGCGAGCGCGGCGCGCATCGCGTCGGCGGCGCCGGCGCCGTCCGGGCGGGGCATGGTCGGGTGGTGGGCGTCGGTGGAGGCGCCCCAGCCGAGCACGTCCGCGTAGCCGGTGGCGCCGCGCGCGGCGGCGTGGCTCGCGCTCTCCAGGACGAGGACGGCGCTGCCCTCGCCCAGCACGAAGCCGTTGCGGCGGCTGTCGAAGGGTCGGCTGGACTGCTCCGGATCCTCCCAACCCTGCGCCAGGGCACGGGCGTTGGTGAAGGCGGCGGCGATGGTCGGGTGCAGCGAGGACTCGGTTCCGCCGCACACCACCACGTCGGCGTCGCCCGCGCGGATCAGCCGCAGCCCCTCCGCGATCGCCTGGGCGCCGGCCGCGCAGGCCGTCACCACGGCCGAACTGTAGCCCCGGATCCCGTACTTGATGGCGATCCGGGCGGCGGCCATGTTGGAGAGCATGCCGGGCAGCAGGTACGGGCTGACGCCGGGGCGGCCGCGCTCCAGCCGGCGGTGCGACTGCTGCTCGAAGGTCTCCAGGCCGCCGCCCCCGGTGGCCAGCACCACGGCGGTGCGGTGCGGGTCGGCGTCGCGGCCGACCACCAGGGCGGCGTCGGCGAGCGCGTCGTCGGCGGCGGCCAGGGCGAGCAGCACGAAGCGGTCCACGCAGCGGGTCTCGGTGGGCGGCAGCACCTCGCGGCCGTCCACGGCGGGGGCGATCCCGGCGGCGGGCAGCCAGCCGTGCGCGGGGTGGTCCTCGGGGACGGCCCGCAGGCCGGAGCGGCCGGCGGCCAGCGCCTCGAACACCTCGGCGGGCCCCCGGCCGAGCGGGGAGACCAGGCCGATGCCGGTGATGACGGCGGCTTCGCGGGCGGTCATCGGGCGCTCACCGCCGCCAGGTGGCGCTCACGCAGCAGGACCTTGCGGACCTTGCCGGTCGGGCCGAGCGGGATGTCGTCGCCGGTGACCACCAGGACCTTGCGGACGGTCGCGGCGGTGGCCTCGTCCAGGGCGGCGACGACGGCCTCGGCGCGGTCGGCCTCGGCGGCGGCGCCCCGGTCGGCGTCCTCGCCGAGGAGCAGCAGCACGTCGGTGACCACCTGCCCGCCGTCCCGGACGGCGACCACCGTGCAGTCCAGCACCTCCGGGCGGGCGGCCAGCACCCGCTCCTCCGACATCGCGGTGAACAGCCGCTTGCCGTCGGCGAGTTCGAGCGAGTCCACGGCCCGGTCGACGTGGTAGTAGTAGCCCTCCTCGTCCCGGTACATCAGGTCCCCGGTGAGGAAGCGGCCGCGCAGCCGGGTGCGGAAGGTGGTGGCCGAGTCGTTCCAGTAGCCGAGTGCCAGGGTCGGTGAGGCGGTGGCGAGTTCGCCGACCTCGCCGGGGCCGAGCGGTTCGCCGTCCGGGCCGACCACCTCGCAGTCGACGAAGGCGTGCGGGCGGCCGACGCAGCGGCCGTAGCGGTCGGTGCCGGGGCCGTGGGTGATGAAGAAGTGCGAGTGGCCCATCTCGGTGGAGCCGAGGCCGTCCACGAACAGCGAGCCGGGCTGCCGGGTGCGGCCCTGCCGGGTGACGGTCTCCCGGCTGCCGGTGGCGATCAGTCGGCGGATGTGCACCTCGTGGGCGCAGTCGCCGGTGTTCCACCAGAGTGCGACGGACGCCAGGTCCCGTGCGGCCAGGTCGTGGTGGGCGAGGTCGGCCCAGGTGGCGGCGAAGCCGATCACCCCGGTGGGGTGCCACTGCTCGATCGCGTCCAGCACGCCGGCGCCGGACTGGCCGGACAGGCAGGCCAGTTCGGTGTGCGAGCTGAGCGCGAGGTTGAGCGCGATCAGGGTCGCGGCGTGCGGGGCGGGCAGGGCGCTGAGCATCCGGTCCTGGCCCTGCGGGCGGGGCAGCCGCAGCCGGTGGCGGATCGCCGCGTACAGGCCGGCGTGGGAGTGCACGACGGCCTTCGGCATGCCGGTGGTGCCGGAGGAGTGGGTGATCGCCACCGGGTCGCCGGACCAGTGCCGGTAGGGCTCCGGGGCGGCGTCCGGGTCGCCCGCGCCGAGGGTGGAGATCTCCGGCAGCAGCGGTGCGCCCGGGTCGTGCTCGGCCAGGGCGGCCAGGTGGGCCGGGTCGGCGAGCACCCCGACGGCGCCGAGCCGGGCGATGTAGCGGGCGGCGCGCTCGGCGTCCAGGTTGGGGTTGAGCAGGGCGGGGACGGCGCCGAGCCGGGCCAGGGCGAGGAAGGCGAGCACGTGCTCGGCGGCGTCGCTCGCGTGGACCACGACCGGGTCGCGCCGGGTGATGCCGAGGCCGTGCAGGGCGGCGGCGCGGGCCCGGACGACGCGGTCGAGCTCGCGCAGGGTGAGCGGCTGCCAGGCGGGGTGGCCGTCCACCGGGGTGTCGAAGGTGAGCAGCGGCTCGTCGAGTCCTTGGCCGAGGGCGATCCGGGCGGTCAGCACGTTGCCGGCGCCCACGTCGGGGTCGTCCGCGAGCTGGGTGCGGAGACTGCGGATGGTCACGGGGGTGGATCCCTCCCTCGGGGCCGGGGCGGCCCGGGCGGCTGATCGGGTGTCGGGGTGCGGCCGGCGCGGACGGCGGCCGGGCGGGGGTGGGGCGTCGGCCGTGGCGGGGCGTCGGCGGTGCGAGGGTGGGCCGGGCGGGTCGCTGGTGTGCCGGGTACGGCTGCGTCAGGCGGCGGGCCTCATCGATGGCTACGGGCGCCGTCGGCCCGCGGGTTCAGTCGGCGGGCCCGGTGAGCAGCACGGCCACGGCGTGGTCACCGTCGGTGCCCTGCTCGGCGGCGATCACCAGGACGTGGTCGGCGTCCCCGTCGGCCAGCAGCAGCGCGGCCAGCTCGTAGGCGTCCGCGGGGACGGTGCCGGGTACGGCCTCGGCCGGGCTGATCGCCACGACGGGGCCGGTCAGGCCCCAGCGGGCGGCGATGTGCCCGAGGACGGCGTTGGGGTTGGACTGGAAGAACAGCAGCGGGGCCGGGCGGTGTCCGGGCTCCGCGCTCCGGTCGATGGCGCGCGCGGTGGCGAGGTCGCCACCCGCGCTGGCGAGCAGCAGGGCGGTGCGCCCGGGGGCGGGCGGCGGGCCGTGGTGGGCCCGCAGGCAGTGGTCGGCGGTGTCGGCGATCAGCGGGGCCAGGCCGGCGGGGGTGAAGCCGGGCAGCGGTGGCGGGGGCCCGGGGAGGTCCGGGCCGGGGCGGCGGGCCTCGGCGAGGACGCGCGGGGCGGTGGTGGCAGGGGTGGTCATGGTGTGGGTGTCCGGGTCAGGCGGCGGCCAGCAGCAGGGCGGTGTTGGCCCCGCCGAAGGCCGAGTTGAGGGTGAGCGCGTAGTCGGGGCGGGTGGTGTGCGGGCCGTCCAGCACGAGGTCGAGCCGGACGTCGGGGTCGGGGCCCAGCCAGCCGGCGTTGACCGGAGTCAGTCCGCTCTCCAACGCGCCGACGGTGACGGCGAGTTCGAGCAGGGCGGAGGCCTCCAGCGCGTGGCCGTGCACGGATTTGCTGGAGCTGACCGGCAGTCGGTCGGTGTGCGGGCCGAACACCGTGTGCAGGGCGGTGGCCTCGGCCCGGTCGGCGAGCTCGGAGCCGGTGCCGTTGGCGTTGACGTAGCCGACCTGGTCCGGGGTGATGCCCGCGCGGCCCAGTGCGGCCTCGATCGCCCGGGCGACCCCGGTGCCGTCCGGCTCCGGTCGGCAGACGTGGTGGGCGTCCCCGGCCCGGCCCCAGCCGGCCAGCCGGGCGAGCGCGGGGGCCGAGCGCCGTTCGGCGGCCGGGGCGGACTCGACCAGGACGGCGGCGGCCGCGTCGCCGAGCAGGGTGCCGGTGCGGCCGGCGCTGAACGGGCGCAGCTCGCCGTCCCGGGCCAGGGCGCGTCCGGCGTCGAAGACGGCGAACACCCCGGGCTCGACCAGGTGGCCGGCCGCGACCAGGACCCGTTCGTGCCGACCGGCGGCGACCAGGGCGGCGGCGTCGGCGACCGCGGTGGCGGCCGCCACGCAGGCGCCGGTGTACACCCGGGTGACGCCCGGCGCGCCCCAGTGCGCCCGGACCCCGGCGGCCACCGCGTCGGCGGTGGCCCGGGTGCGCTCGTCACTGTGCAGGGCGAGCAGGACGGGCATCGCGGCGCCCTCGGCGGCGGTCAGCCCGGCCTGCCGGCCGGCCTGTCCGATCGCCTCCAGCACGGCCCTGGCCAGCGGGAAGGTGCTGGCCAGCGGTACCGTCCCGGGCAGCAGGGCGGCCCGGGTGGTGCGCCGGCCGGACACGTCGAAGCGGGTCACCTCGGTGAACGCGGCCTTGCCGTGGGCGGCGGCCTCGGTCAGCGCGGTGAGCCCGCGCCCGGCGGCGCTGAGCACCCCGACGCCGGTGACGACCGGCCGGGCGGCGACCGCCACGGGCCCGGGGGCGGCGGACCGGGGCGTCGGGACGGGCGTGCCGGTGCCAGTGCCAGTGCGGGTGCCGGTCACGGCCGCGCTCCGGCGCGGGCGGCCAGCACCGTCGAGCGCAGCAGCTCGGCTGCGTCGTCGACCGTCCGTACGGCGCCGAAGTGCTCGTCGTCCAGGTCCAGCTGGATTCCGTAACGCTGCTCGAACTCGGCTATCAGCCAGGTCAGTTCGAGCGAGCCGAGTTCCTCGGGCACGGTGTCGGCGGCGCGCTGCCCGAACGCCGCCAGCATCGTCAGGACCTCGGCCCGGTCGGGGAGCGCGCCGGTGGCGGAGTCCGCGGGGCGGGCGGAGTCGGTCACGCCGCGCTGCCGGTGGCGGCGGGGAGGGCGTCGATCCGCTTGACCACGTCGGCGGTGAACTCGTCCAGGGTCATCATCGCGGTGGTCTCCATCTCGTCCAGGTCGAACTTGATCCCGAACTCGTCCTCGACCTGCACCGAGAGTTCGGCCAGGGCGAGCGATTCGAGGTCCAGTCCGGCCGGGCCGAGGTCGGTGTCCCCGGTGACCTCGGAGACGTCGTACTGCATCTCGGTGAGGGCGGCCAGAACGAACGCGCGGATGCGGTCCTGCATGAGTGGGCTCCTTGTCGGGGTTGTCCGGAGGGTGTCCGGCGGGTGGTGCGTCCGGTCAGCGCACGGCGGCCGCGGCGGTGTCGCGCAGGGCGGCCGGGTCGCGCAGCAGCTTTCCGGTGGCGGTGCGGGGGAGGGCGGGCAGCAGGACGAGGCGGCGCGGCCGCTTGTAGGCGGCGAGCCGGCGGGCCAGCCCGTCCTGGACGAGGGCGGGTTCGGCCCCGGCCTCGACGGACAGGTACGCCTCGATCGCCCCGCCGTCGAAGACGACGACCGCCTCGCGGACCTCGGGCAGCGCGGCGAGGGTCTGCTCGACCTCGGTGAGGTCGACCTTCAACCCGCCGATCGAGACCTGGGAGTCGAGCCGGCCGTGCACGGTGACCAGGCCGGTCGCCTCGTCCAGGGCGGCGGCGTCGCGGGTGTGCAGCCAGCCGTCCGACCAGCGGCCCGGGTCGTCCAGCCCCGGGTACGGGGAGGTGGCGGCGCCGAGCTGCAGCTCGCCGGCGACGAGCCGCATCCGCATGCCGTGGACGGGGCGCTTGGCGGGGTGCAGCGTTCCGTCGAGGTCGGTGGCGATGACCCCGGTCTCGGTCATGCCGTACATGGTGCCGAGCGGTACGCCGTACCGTTCGGTGAACAGCGCGGGCAGGCCTGGGCGGACCAGTTCGCCCGCGACGACCATCCGGCGCAGCTGCGGCAGCGCCGGGGGAGTGACCGTCCCCGCCAGCAGCTCGGCGTGGAAGGGCACTCCGACGACGGTGGTCGGCCGCTGGTCGGCGGCGACCGCGGCGAGGATGCCGGCCGCCGTCATCCGCTCCGGGACGGTGAGCACGGCCCGGGCGTGCAGGGCGTTGAGCAGCCCGCCGACCAGCCCGAGCACGTGCACCACCGAGGACAGCAGCACGACCCGCTCGCCCTCGCCGGGGAACTCCACCAGCCTGCGGTAGCAGTCGAGTTCGCGCAGCAGGTCGGCGGCGGTGCGGGCGATGACCTTGGCCGGGCCGGTGGACCCGGAGCTGAGCTGGATCAGGGCGTGCCCGGTGCGGGCCGGGAGCCCGTCCGGCAGCGGGACGGCGACCGGCTCGACCTCGGAGAAGCCGCGCAGCGCCGCGGCGGGCCGGTGGGCGGAGCCTACCAGCACCTGCGGGGCCAGCCGGGCCACCGCCGCGTCCACTTCGTGGTCGGTCAACCGGTGGTCGAGCAGTGCGACTTGGGCGCCGAGCCGCCAGCAGGCCAGCAGGACGGCGACGAAGGCCACCGAGGGCGGCAGCCGCAGCGCGGCGGTGCCGCCCGGGCCGAGCCCGGCGGCGGTCAGTCGGTCGCACTGGTCCTCGACCAGGGCGCGCAGGGCGTCCCGGTCGAGGGGTGCGCCGAAGTGCAGGCACTCCTCACCGCCCGGCCCGGCCAGCAGCGACCGTTCGACCCAGTCCTGCGGGGCGTCGGCGTGCGGCGGGGCGGAAAGCGGAAGGGAAAAGCGGGAAAAGCCGGTCAACGCGGCTCCACAACAAGTGAGGGGATTTGGCATGGACGCAATGGGCGTCGTTCTCAACCAATACGGTCAATTCCGTTGCCAGACCTTGGCACAGACGTTTGGTCAAATCAAGGTCTATACCAATGTGCTCGTTGCTCCTACGCTGCCGAACCGGGACCGGCCCGCGCGTGGCCGTCCGGGAAACGAGGATGCCCGTGGGAGCACTCACGCTGGCCGGGATCGAGCACGCCGCACGCGACCGACTCCCCCCGGAAATCTGGGACTTCATCGAAGGCGGCAGCGGCGCGGAACGCACTCTGACGGCGAACCGGGAGGTGTTCGGGCACTATGCACTGCGCCCGCGCACCCTCGTCGACGTCTCGGCCTGCGACCCCGCGCTGACCCTGCTCGGAGCCCCGCTGCGGATCCCGCTGGGCATCGCCCCGATGGCCTACCACCGGCTGGTCGACCCGGAGGGCGAGACCGCCACCGCGCGCGCCGCCGGGGCGGCCGGCGCCCTGCTGGTCGCCGGGATGTTCGCCAGCCGCACCCTGGAGGAGATCGCCGCGGCCGCCACCGGCCCGCTCTGGCTCCAGCTCTACTGGCTGCGCCGTCGCGACGCCCTGACGGCCCTGGTGGAACGCGCCGAGGCGGCCGGCTTCCGGGCCCTGGTGCTGACCGTGGACGCGCCCAGGATCGGCCGCCGGCTGCGCGACCTGCGCAACGGCTTCGCCGTCCCGCCCACCGTCCGCGCGGTCAACCTGGACGAGACCCTGATGTCCGCCAGTCACCGCGCCACCGACGGCGGTTCCGGCATCGCCGAGCACGCCCGCGAGCAGTTCGACCCCACCCTGAGCTGGTCCGACCTGGCCTGGCTGCGCGAGCGCACCCGGCTGCCGCTGGTCCTCAAGGGCGTGCTGACCGCCGAGGACGCCCGGCTGGCCGTCGAGCACGGCGTGGACGCCCTCCTGGTGTCCAACCACGGCGGCCGCCAGCTCGACGGCGCGCTGCCCGCCCTGACCGCCCTCCCCGAGGTGGTCGACGCGGTGCCCGCCGAGCTCCCGGTGCTCCTGGACGGCGGCGTGCGCACCGGCACCGACGTCGCCGTCGCCCTCGCCCTCGGCGCCCGGGCCGTGCTGATCGGCCGCCCCGCCCTGTGGGGCCTCGCCGTCGACGGCGAGGCCGGGGTGCACCGGGTGCTCCGCCTGCTGCACGAGGAACTCGACCACACCCTGGCCCTGTTGGGCCGCCCCCGGCTCGTCGACCTTGGCCGCGACGCCCTCGCGCGCTGGCCCCGCCCGGTCGGCTGAACCGCGCCGTACCCGCAGCCCGTTCCTCCAGAAGGAGAACCGATGACCGAACCGACGAGCAGGACGAACGACCGCTTCCCCGGCTGGGACTGGGACGACCCGGACGGGCTGGAGACCCGCCTGGACGCCTTCAGTGCCCAGGTCGCCACCTGCAAGACCCTCGAAGCCCACCCCGGCGCCCTGCCGCACGACCACCACGACTTCCGCGAACTCGGCCTCACCGGCATCGAGTTCGCCGCCTTCCGGACCGCCCACCCGGAAGGCCTCGGCACCGACCTGGCCACCCTGCGCGGCGCCGCGGCCGACGGCGGGCCCGGCCCCGCCACCGAGCCCGGCACCCTCTACCGGGTCGACGGCGACCGCTGGTTCACCCAGCTGGACGTCTCCCGCCCGCTGCCCTTCGCCGACGCCAGCGTCGACTGGGTCTACGCCGAGCACCTGATCGAGCACGTCACCCAGCCCGTCGCGGTCGGCTGGCTGCGCGAGGCCCGCCGGATCCTGCGCCCCGGCGGCGTCCTGCGCCTCACCACCCCCGACCTCGCCCGCTACCTGGTCGGCTACGCCACCGGCGACGGCTTCCTCGGCAAGCACCGCCGCCGGCTCGGCACCCTGGGCTTCGGCCCGCCGATGCCCGCCCGGCCGGCCTTCCTGGTCAACCAGATCTTCCGGTACTACGGCCACCAGTGGATCTACGACCTGGACGAACTGCGGCACGTGCTGACCCTGGCCGGGTTCACCCCCGACCAGATCCGGCACTGCGCCTACCGCCAGGGACTCCGTTCGGACGTCGCCGACCTCGACACGGCCTTCCGCACCGACGAGACCGTCTACGTCGAGGCCGACCGCTGAACCGGGGCCGAACCCCTGGCCGACCACAGCCCGCCGCAACCCCGCTGAACCCCCGCCGAGCCGCCGCCCGGCCCCGGCCGGGCCACCGAACGGACCGCCACCCATGCCCCTGCACCCCCAGGCCGAGGCCTACCGCGCCCACCGCGCGCGCAGCGGCGCACCGCCGCTCTACACCCTCACCCTCGCCGAGGCCCGCGCCGCCGACCTCGCCGACATCCGCGCCGCGTCCGGCACTCCCGAGCCGGTTGCCGCCGTCGAGGAGCACCGCATCCCCGGCCCCGGCGGCGAACTCGCCCTGCGGCTCTACCGGCCCGAGCCGCCCGGCCGCCCGCTGCCCGCCCTGCTCTACCTGTTCGGCGGCGGCTGGACGCTCGGCTCGGTCGACACCAGCGACGCGATCTGCCGCCGCCTCACCAACGCCGTCGGCTGCGTCACCGCCTCCGTCGGCTACCGCTCGGCCCCCGAACACCCCTTCCCCGCCGCCCTGCACGACTGCCGCGCCGCCCTGGAGCAACTGGTCGCCGGGGCCGCGGACTTCGGCATCGACCCGGACCGCCTCGCGGTCGGCGGCGACAGCGCCGGCGGCAACCTCGCCGCCGCCCTGACCCTGCTGCTGCGCGCCGAGGGCGGCCCGGCGCTGCGCCACCAGCTGCTGGTCTACCCCAATACCGACCACGCCGCCGACACCCCCTCGCTGCGCGAGCACGACGACCCGCTGCTGTTCAACCGCCGCTCGGCCGCCTGGTACTGGGGCCACTACCTGGCCGACCCGGCCGACGGCGCCTCCTCGTACGCCTCCCCGCTGCGCGCCGCCGACCTGTCCGGCCTTCCGCCCGCGACCGTCCTCACCGCCGAGTACGACCCGCTGCGCGACGAGGGCGAGCGGTACGCCGAGGCGCTCCGCGCGGCCGGGGTCCCGGTGGACCTGCGCCGCTACCCGGGCATGCCGCACGGCTTCTTCGCCATGACCGGCACCCTGGACGCCGCCGCCGAGGCCCAGGCCCACGCGGCCGCCCGCCTCCGGGAGGCCCTGCGGTGACCGACCACGACCCGACCGACCACGACCCGACCGGCGTCGACCGGACCGGCGTCGACGGGATCGCCGTCGACAGGATCGGCGACGACCCGACCGACCTGGCCCTCGCCGAGCTGCACGGCTCGCTCGCCGACCCGCTGCTGGACGCGATGACCTTCCTCAACGAAGTCACCACCCGCTACCCCGGCGCCGTCTCCTTCGCCCCGGGCCGCCCCTACGAGGGCTTCTTCGAGCCCGAGGACGTCCCCGCCTACCTGGACGGCTACCTCGACCACCTGGCCGACCGCGGCCTCGACCGCGACGCCGTGCGCACCGCGCTGTTCCAGTACGGCCCCACCAAGGGCATCATCGCCGACCTGGTCGCCCGCACCCTCGCCAACGACGAGGGCCTCACCGTCGACCCCGCGGCCGTGGTGCTCACCGTCGGCGCCCAGGAGGGCATGCTGCTGGCCCTGCGCGCCCTGTGCGCCGGCCCGCAGGACGTGCTGCTGGTCAGCTCGCCCTGCTACGTCGGCGTGACCGGGGCGGCCCGGCTGCTCGACCTGACCACCCGGCCGGTCCCCGAGGGCCCCGACGGCGGCCCCGACCCGGCGGCCGTCCGCGCCGCCGCCCGGGAGGTGCGGGCCGAGGGCCGCCGCCCGCGCGCCCTGTACGTCGTCCCGGACTTCGCCAACCCCTCGGGCACCAGCATGCCGGTCGCCGCCCGCACCCGGCTGCTGGACGCCGCCGCCGAGGAGGGCCTGCTGGTCGTCGAGGACAACCCGTACGGCTTCTTCGCCCGCACCCCGGGCCCGCGGCCCACCCTCAAGGCGCTGGACCGCCGCCGCCAGGTGGTCTACCTGGGCTCCTTCGCCAAGACCTGCTTCCCCGGGGCGCGGGTCGGCTACGTGGTCGCGGACCAGCGGGTGGCCGGCCCGGGCGGGCGCCGCAGCCTGCTGGCCGACGAACTGGCCAAGGTGAAGAGCATGACGACGGTCAACACCCCCGCGCTCAGCCAGGCCGTCATCGGCGGCATGCTGCTGGCCCACGACTGCAGCCTGCGGGCCGCCAACGCCCGTGCCACGGCCCACTACGCGGCCGGGATGGACACCCTGCTGCGGGAGCTGGACCGGCACTTCCCGGCCTCCGAGCGGCGCCGGCTGGGGGTGGACTGGAACCGGCCCGAGGGCGGCTTCTTCGCCGTGCTGACGGTGCCGTTCCGGGCCGACGACGCGGCCATGGAGCGCTGCGCCCGGGAGTTCGGGGTGCTCTGGACACCGATGACGCCGTTCTACCCGGCGGGCGGCGGCGAGCACCGGCTGCGGCTCTCGATCAGCTCACTGACGCAGGCTCAGATCATCGACGGTGTCGCAAAGTTGGCGGAGTTCATCCGCTCCTGAGCGGTGCGGAGGCAGCAGCGGGGCCCGGCGCCCCGGGGGGGGGCCGGGGCCCTACCGAAATGCCCGGGGGGGGGCCCCCGGGCGCCCCCCCCCGCGCCCCCACATCCACCACCCACGCGGACACCCCCGAACGCACTACGGAGGCCCAGCGGTGCACGACCTACCGCAGCAGCTGGCCAACGGCCTGATCCTCGGCGCCCTCTACGGACTCGTCGCGATCGGCTACACGATGGTCTACGGCATCGTCCAGCTCATCAACTTCGCCCACGGCGAGATCGTCATGGTCGGCGGCTTCGGCGCCCTGACCGCCTACCTCGCCCTCCCCGGCGGCACCACCCTGTGGCTGGCCCTACCCCTCATGCTGATCGCCGGCATCCTGGTCTCCACCCTCACCGCCGTCGCCGCCGAGCGCTTCGCCTACCGGCCGCTGCGCAACGCCCCCCGCCTCGCCCCCCTGATCACCGCGATCGGGCTGTCCATCTTCCTCCAGCAGCTCGTCTTCTCCTTCTACCCGGACGCCAAGAAGGCCAGGGTCTTCCCCAAGCTCCCCGGCGACCCGTTCAGCCTCGGCTCCGTCACCATCCAGCGCAGCGACATCTTCCTGATCATCGCCGCCCCGCTGTGCATGCTCGCCCTCGGCTGGTTCGTCACCCGCACCCGCTCCGGCCGCGCCATGCAGGCCACCAGCCAGGACCCCGACACCGCCAAGCTGATGGGCATCGACACCGACCGCATCATCGTCATGGCCTTCGCCATCGGCGCCGCGTTCGCCGCCGTCGCCGCCGTCGCCTACGGACTGCGCAGCGGCCAGGTCGACTTCCGGATGGGCTTCATCCTCGGCCTCAAGGCCTTCACCGCCGCCGTCCTCGGCGGCATCGGCAACATCTACGGCGCCATGCTCGGCGGCCTCGCCCTCGGCCTCGCCGAAGCCCTCGCCACCGGCTACATCCAGCACCTGCCCGGCATGCACCTCTTCGGAGGCGGCGCCTGGAAGGACGTCTGGGCCTTCGTACTCCTCATCCTCGTACTCCTCGTCCGGCCACAGGGCCTGCTCGGCGAGCGCGTCTCGGACAGGGCGTGACCACCATGACCACCACCAGCACCGAGACCACCCCGGTCATCCCCCTGCCCGCCCCCGCCGCCACCGCCCTCACCGGCCTCGGCGCCCTGCTCACCGCCGCCTCCGCCGCCATGTCCTGGACCTGGACCAGCGACTTCCCCGGCGACCTCACCTACTACGGCTCCCCCGCCGGACTCCAGTGGCTCGCCGTCGTCGCCGGCGTCCTCACCCTCGTCCTGCTGCTCGCCGGCCAAGGCGTCCCCGGCCTGCGCTGGGCCGCCCCCAGCCGCAGCAACAACGCCGTCCTCTACGCCGCCACCGGCGCCCTCGCCGTCGCCGCCTACTCCGTCACCTCCATCTCCGTCGAACTCGGCGGCCTCGCCAACCTCGAACCCGGCGGCTGGGTCCTCGCCGCCGGCGGCCTGCTCGGCATCATCGGCGCCCTCGGCCTCCCCCTCGACCGGCGCACCGCCGTCCCGCTGCGCATCCTCGACAAGCGGCTCTTCCTGCTCGTCCCCGTCGCCCCCGTCGCCTGGTTCGCCGCCCACGCCATCCCCGACGACCAGCCCGTCGCCCCGGTGATGACCGCCCTCGCCGGCGCCCTCGCCATCGCCGCCGGCGTCGTCCTGCTGCTCCAGCTCGGCCACCTCGCCAACAGCCGGATCCGCCTCGGCACCGTCGAGCGCCCGCTCCCCGCGGCCCGCCAACTCCCCTCCTGGGTCGAGGTCCTGCTCATCGTCCTGGCCTTCGGACTCGGCCTGTACGCGATCACCTTCGGCATCGACACCGAGTACGGCGAACTCTTCATCTGCTACCTGCTGCTCGCCGCCCCCTCGATCGCCGCCCTCGCCAAGTCCGGACTGCTCGGCCGGCTGCGCGCCCTGACCGTCAAGTACCGCCCGGTCACCACCGGCGCCGCCTTCGCCGCCGCCGCCAGCTTCCCCTTCACCCAGAGCAGCGACCAGTACACCTCGGTCGCCACCAACATCCTGATCTTCGCCACCGTCGCCCTCGGCCTCAACATCGTCGTCGGCCTGGCCGGCCTGCTCGACCTCGGGTACGTCGCCTTCCTCGGCGTCGGCGCCTACGCCGCCGCCCTGGTCTCCGGCTCCCCCGCCTCGCCCATCCACGTCCAGTTCCCGTTCTGGGCCGCGATGCTCACCGGCGCCGCCGTCTCCATGGTCTTCGGCGTCCTGATCGGCGCCCCCACCCTGCGGCTGCGCGGCGACTACCTCGCCATCGTCACCCTCGGCTTCGGCGAGATCTTCCGCATCACCATGCTCAACCTCAACGGCACCACCGGCCCCAAGATCACCAACGGCTCCAACGGCATCCCCCGCATCCCCGACCTGGAGATCTTCGGCTTCGACCTCGGCAAGCCGCACACCGTCGCCGGCATCGAACTCGGCCGCTTCTCCAACTACTACCTGCTGATGCTGCTGGTCACCGCCGTCGTCGTACTGATCTTCGCCCGCGTCGGCAACTCCCGCATCGGCCGCGCCTGGGTCGCCATCCGCGAGGACGAGACCGCCGCCGAGGCTATGGGCATCAACGGCTTCCGCCTCAAGCTCCTCGCCTTCGCCCTCGGCGCCTGCCTCGCCGGCCTGGCCGGCACCGTCCAGGCCCACGTCAGCTACACCGTCACCCCCGACCAGTACACCTTCGCCGAGGCCCTCCCGCCCAACTCCGCCTTCCTGCTCGCCGCCGTCATCCTCGGCGGCATGGGCACCATCAGCGGCCCCCTGGCCGGCGCCACCCTCCTCTTCCTCATCCCCAAGAAGCTGGAATTCCTCTCCGACTACCAGCTCCTCGCCTTCGGCGCCGCCCTCATCGTCCTGATGCGCGTACGCCCCGAAGGACTCATCCCCAACCGGCGCCGCCAACTCGAGTTCCACGAAGCCGCCATCCCGGCCCAGCCCACCGGCGAACCGGGCGCACTCACCAAGGCAGGGGCGTGACGCGCCAGATGACCACCACCGCAACGCCACCGACCGCAACCCCCCTGCTCGACGTCACCGGCGTCACCATGCGCTTCGGCGGCCTCACCGCCGTCAACGACGTCTCCCTCACCGTCGGCGAGGGCGAGATCATCGGCCTCATCGGCCCCAACGGCGCCGGCAAGACCACCTTCTTCAACTGCCTCACCGGCCTCTACGTCCCCACCGAGGGCACCGTCCGCTACCGCGGCACCCAACTGCCCCCCAAGCCCCACCTCGTCACCCAGGCCGGCATCGCCCGCACCTTCCAGAACATCCGGCTCTTCGCCAACATGACCGTCCTGGAGAACGTCCTCGTCGGCCGGCACAGCCGCACCAAGGAAGGCATCTTCGCCGCCATCCTCCGCGGCCCCCGCTACCACCGCGCCGAGGCCGAGAGCCGTGAGAAGGCCATGGAACTCCTCGCCTTCACCGGCCTCGCCGAGAAGGCCGACCACCTCGCCCGCAACCTCCCCTACGGCGAACAGCGCAAGCTGGAGATCGCCCGCGCCCTCGCCTCCGACCCCGGCCTGCTGCTCCTCGACGAACCCACCGCGGGCATGAACCCGCAGGAGACCCGCGCCGCCGAGGAACTCGTCTTCGCCATCCGCGACCGCGGCATCTCCATCCTCGTCATCGAGCACGACATGCGGTTCATCTTCAACCTCTGCGACCGCACCGCCGTGCTCGTCCAGGGCCAGAAGATCGTCGAAGGCGACCGCGAGACCGTCCAGAACGACGAACGCGTCATCACCGCCTACCTCGGCGCCCCGCTCGAAACCCCCGCAACACCGGAGGACCCCAAGTGACCGCACTCCTCGAGGTCGAGGACCTCCGCGTCGCCTACGGCAAGATCGAAGCCGTCAAGGGCATCAGCTTCACCGTCGAACAGGGCGAGGTCACCACCCTCATCGGCACCAACGGCGCCGGCAAGACCACCACCCTGCGCACCCTCTCCGGCCTCCTCAAGCCCACCGCCGGCCGGATCACCTTCGACGGCCAGGACCTCAGCACCGTCCCCGCCCACAAGATCGTCGCCCTCGGCCTCGCCCACTCCCCCGAGGGCCGGCACATCTTCCCCCGCATGACCATCGAGGAGAACCTCCTCCTCGGCGCCTTCCTGCGCACCGACACGGCGGGCATCCAGTCCGACGTGGAGCGCGCCTACACCCTCTTCCCGATCCTCGGCGAACGCCGCAAGCAGGCCGCCGGAACCCTGTCCGGCGGCGAGCAGCAGATGCTCGCCATGGGCCGGGCCCTGATGTCCCAGCCCAAGCTGCTCATGCTGGACGAGCCCTCGATGGGCCTCTCCCCGCTGATGATGCAGAAGATCATGTCCACCATCGTCGAGCTCAAGGCCAGTGGCACGACCATCCTCCTGGTCGAACAGAACGCCCAGGCCGCCCTGTCGCTCTCCGACCGCGGCTACGTCATGGAAACCGGCCGCATCGTCCTCTCCGGGACGGGCGCCGACCTCCTCCACGACGAGTCCGTCCGCAAGGCCTACCTCGGCGAGGACTGAGCCCGCACACGCGAAGGGGCCCGGCGGATCCGATCCGCCGGGCCCTTCCACACTCTTCTACTCCGGCTTGTCGGCCTCGTCGGCCTTCTTGCGGTCCTGGGCCTCGCCCTCCTCGATGACCGCCTCGGCCACCGCCGCCATCGTCATCCGCCGGTCCATCGAGGTCTTCTGGATCCACCGGAACGCGGCCGGCTCGTTCAGCCCGAACTTCGTCTGCAGCACGCCCTTCGCGCGGTCCACCAGCTTCCGGGTCTCCAGCCGCTGGGTGAGATCCCCGATCTCCTTCTCCAGCTCCCGCATCTCGGTGTACCGCGACACCGCCATCTCGATCGCCGGCACCAGGTCCGACTTCGAGAACGGCTTCACGATGTACGCCATCGCCCCGGCGTCCCGCGCCCGGTCCACCAGCTCCCGCTGCGAGAACGCCGTCAGCATCAGCACCGGCGCCAGGTGCTGCTCGTGGATCTGCTCGGCGGCCGACAGCCCGTCCAGGATCGGCATCTTCACGTCGAAGATCGCCAGATCCGGCTTGAGCTCCTCCACCAGCCGCACCGCCGTCTCCCCGTCCCCGGCCTCACCGACGACGGTGTACCCCTCCTCTTCGAGCATCTCCTTGAGGTCGAGACGGATCAGCGCCTCGTCCTCGGCGATCACGATCCGGGTGATCTGGGGCATATCGGTCTCAAGCGGCTGTGCCTGCTCGTCGGCGGTGCTCACGGGGCTCCTAGTTCCGGCGGGGTACTGCATGCACGAGGGTACCCAGACACGGTATGTTTAGGGCACTCAGGGTCGGGGCCAGCCTTCGATTCTGGGGCGGGCCCCGATAGCCCAGCGGTAGAGGCAGTGGTCTCAAACACCATCCAGCGTGGGTTCGAATCCCACTCGGGGTACGTCCTCCTTCCATCCGAAGGAGATGCGGTTGACGTGTGTCGTCACCGCTGCGGGTGAACGCCCCGACGCGTCGCTCAGCTCGCCCGGTCCAGCGGCTCCAGCTCGACCGTGAGCCTCATGCCGAGCGCCCCGGCGAACCGCTCCAGAACCACGATCGTGGGCATCGTCGCGCCGGCCTCGAACCGTGCCACCGCCGGCTGCTGCATGCCGATCGCCGCGGCCAGCTGTGCCTGGGTCATGCCGAGGGCCTCCCGGCGCAGCCTGACCTTCTCCCCGAGCTCGAACCGGATCCGCGCGGCCTCGTACGCCGCGCCGGCGCCGGGACGGTTCAGGATCTCCTCACGCATGGCGCGCCAGGACGTGCGCTCGCTCATCTCGCCCACTCCTCGTCCTCGTCAACGGTGTGCTGCTCGGCCACGCAACGACGCAACGCCCGTCTCGCGCGGTCGACCTCGCCGGCCTCCCGCATCCGGGTCTTGCGGAACACGGTCAGCAGGATGATCCTCCTGCCCGACGCGATCCAGTAGGTGATCCGCAGGTCCGATTCGTTCAGGTGGAAGCGCAGTTCCCGGAGTTTGCCGTCGAGTTGCCGACTGTGCGGCTCGCCCAGCAAAGGCCCGCGGACGGCGAGCAGTTCGACGTAGAAGGCAACGGTCTCCTGATCGTCCTGGCTCAGTGCGCGGATCCAGTCCCGAACCTCCGGTTCGAGTTCCACCTCTCCCCAAGTCATAACACGGATGTTATGGAGACGCCAGCACACTCTCCCGCGGATCCGACGGCCCACGGGCGGCATCCCTCCCAACGGGGGACGCCGCCCACGCGCAACCGTTCGAGTACCGCTCAGTCGTCCAGGGTCCCCACGTGGTGGACGCGGACGAGGTTGGTGGAGCCGGCCAGGCCGGGCGGGGAGCCGGCGGTGATGACGACGATGTCGCCCTTCTGGCAGCGGCCGAGAGAGAGCAGCGCCGCGTCGACCTGTTCGACCATCTGGTCGGTGGTCGGGGCGAAGGGGCCGAGGAAGGTCTCCACGCCCCAGGTGAGGGCGAGTTGGCTGCGCACGGCCGGTTCGTAGGTGAAGGCGAGCACCGGGATGGGCGAGCGGTAGCGGGTGAGCCGCCGGGCGGTGTCGCCGGACTGGGTGAAGGCGATCAGGTACTTGGCGTGCAGGAAGTCGCCGATCTCGGCGGCCGCGCGGGCGACGGCGCCGCCCTGGGTCCGCGGCTTGCTGCCGGTGGTCAGCGGGGGCAGGCCCGCGGCCAGGATGTCGTTCTCGGCGGCTTCGATGATCCGGCCCATGGTCTTGACGGTCTCGACCGGGAACTTGCCGACGGAGGTCTCGCCGCTGAGCATCACCGCGTCGGTGCCGTCCAGCACCGCGTTGGCGACGTCGGAGGCCTCGGCGCGGGTGGGCCGGGAGGCGTTGATCATCGAGTCGAGCATCTGGGTCGCCACGATGACGGGCTTGGCGTTGCGCCTGGCCAGCTTGATGGCGCGCTTCTGGACCAGCGGGACCTGTTCGAGGGGCATCTCCACGCCCAGGTCCCCGCGGGCCACCATGATGCCGTCGAAGGCGTCCACGATGGAGTCGAGGTTCTCGACCGCCTGCGGCTTCTCGATCTTGGCGATGACCGGGACGTGGCGTCCCTCCTCGGCCATCACCCGGTGCACGTCCTCGATGTCGCGCCCGCTGCGGACGAAGGAGAGCGCGATCAGGTCGGCGCCGGTGCGCAGCGCCCACCGCAGGTCGGCGACGTCCTTGTCGCTGAGTGCGGGGACGGAGACGGCGACGCCGGGGAGGTTGAGGCCCTTGTGGTCGGAGACGAGTCCGCCTTCGATGACGAGGCACCGTACCCGCGGTCCGTCGACGGCGACGACCTCCAGGGTGACGCGGCCGTCGTCGACGAGGATGCGTTCGCCGCGGCTGACGTCGCCGGCGAGGCCGGCGTAGGTGGTGCCGCAGATGTCCTTGTCCCCCACGACGCCGTTGTCGGTGGAGATGGTGAACTCGTCGCCGCGTTCGAGGAGTACGGGCCCGTGGGCGAAGGTGTCGAGTCGGATCTTCGGGCCTTGGAGGTCGGCGAGGACGCCGACGCTCCGGCCGGTCTCGTCGGCGGCCTTGCGGACCCGACGGTAGCGTTCCTCGTGCTCGGCGTGGGTGCCGTGGCTGAGGTTGAATCGGGCGATGTCCATTCCGGCGTCGACCAGGGTCTTGATCTGGTCGTACGAGTCGGTGGCCGGCCCGAGGGTGCAGACGATTTTTGCTCGGCGCATACTGCTGAGGGTAGGCATTACCGGCGCGTAACCTCGACGCGGGTCCGGACTGCGGGATGACCTTTGCCGTAAGGCGAGTTGAACAATCTGACACATCCTCGGACCGGTGTGCGAGGGCCGCCCCGGGGCGCCTCCCGGGCGCCCGGCCGATGCGATTCCGTGAAACGGTGTTCACCCCCGGTTCACCGCACCTTCCGCCCGCGCTCCCCACCCGGCGGGACGCTCGTCACCCCCGGGTGTCGCACCCGGGGTGTTGCGGCGATGAGGGGGGAGGCGCGCGCGATGAGACGACGCGCTCTGGGGGTGATCGCGGCCCTGGCCCTGCTGGGCGGGGTGACGTACGCGCTGGTCCCGGACGACGGGGGGGCCGATCCGGTGAGGACGGTCGCGGTCACCGGGCTGATCGGTTCGGAGAAGCGGGCGTTCTTCGAAAGCCCGGAGGTGAAGGCCGAGTTGGCGAAGCAGGGCTTGGAGGTGCACGCCGATTCGACCGGTTCCTGGACGATGAGCGAGCAGGCGCGGAGCGCCTCCGGGCTGGACTTCGCCTTTCCGGCGAGCACGGCTCCGGCCCGCGAGATCCAGCGCCACTGGGGGTTGCAGGACTCTCCGCTGGTGCCGTTCTACTCGCCGCTGGTGGTGGTGGCGCACGCGCCGGTCGCGCAGATCCTGCGGGAGAACAACCTGGCGGCGCTGGACGATGCGAGCGGCGTCTGGACGTTCAGGATGGACGAGTACGTCAACGCCCTCAAGAAGGGCGGCAAGTGGCAGGACCTGCCGGGCGCGAAGGGCCACGCGGAGCTGTCGGGCCCGATCTTCGTCACCACCACCGATCCGGAGAGCTCGTCCTCGGGCGCGCTCTACGTCGCGCTGCTGTCGTACGTCCTGAACGGCAATCTGGTGGTCTCCGACGACCAGGGCGTGGAGGCGGCCCGGCCGGTGCTGTACCAGGCGACGGCGTTGCAGGGCGGCCAGAAGAGCAGCAGTGACGAGCCGTTCCGGGACTTCCTGGCGGGGGTCGGCAATCCGCTGATCTTCGGCTACGAGTCGCAGGTCGCCGCGATGGCGGTGCAGGGCCAGCCGACCGGGGACATGGTGGTGATGTACCCGGACACCACGGCGTACTCGGACCACACGATCATCGCCCGCACCGAGAACGGCCGGAAGCTGGCCGGGCTGCTGCAGAACGACCCGGCGCTGATCGCCCTGGAGATCAGGTTCGGCTTCCGTCCGCAGACCGGCCACGACGCGTTCGCCGACCGGGTGAAGGGCATCAAGCAGCCGGTCCTCGCCCAGGACCTGAACGCGGCGAAGGTGAAGCAGGCGACCGTCCCGTCGTTGGACAACCTGACCAAGCTGACCAAGGCGGCGAAGGGGAGCCCGAAGTGAACCTCCGGACGAAGCGGCCCGCCCGGCTGGCCGCCGTGCTGGCGGCGGTGCTCGCCGCGCTGGCCGCCTGCACCTCCTCGCCGGCCCCGGGGCCGACGCCGCCCCCGAACCCGTCCGGCACGCTGGCCGGGACCGCCCGCCCCGGGGTGCTGCGGGTCCTGGCCGGCAGTGAACTCCAGGACCTGCAACCGGTCCTGGACGACGCCCGGAAGGCGACCGGGGTGACGGTCCAACTCGCGTTCGGCGGCACGCTGGACGGCGCGGACACCATCTCCGCCGGCCGGGCGGACGGCAAGTACGACGCGGTCTGGTTCCCGTCGAACCAGTACCTGCGGCTGGATCCGGCCGGCCGGTCCAAGGTGCTGTCGGAGACCCCGGTGATGGTCTCCCCGGTGGCCGTGGGGGTGCGGGCCTCGGTCCTCGCCGACCTGGGCTGGGGGGACGGTTCGAAGGTCACCTGGGCGCAGATCGGCGACGCGGCCGCGGCCGGGAAGCTGTCGTACGGAATGTCCGACCCGTCGCGCTCCAACTCCGGCTTCTCCGCCCTGGTCGCGGTGGCCTCGGCGTTCTCCGGCGCGGGCGCGGCGCTGACCGCGCCGGACGTGCAGAAGGCGACGCCGCAGTTGAAGCAGTTCTTCACCGGCCAGAAGCTGACCTCGGGTTCCTCGGGCTGGCTGGCGCAGGCCTACGCCAAGGCCGAGCCGGGCCGGGTCGGCGCCCTGGTGAACTACGAGTCGGTGCTGCTGTCGCTGAACCGGACCCTGCCGGCGGACCAGCGGCTGACGGTGGTGCGCCCGGTGGACGGCGTGGTGTCGGCGGACTACCCGCTGTCGCTGCTGTCCTCGGCGGGGCAGGGCGAGCGGGAGTCCTTCCAGCGGCTGGTCGGCTACCTGTTGAAGGAGGACGTGCAGAAGCGCATCTCGGAGCTGACGCTGCGCCGCCCGGTGACGGCGGGGGTGGCCCCGGCGGCGGGGCTGCCCACCGACCGCCGCCGCGAGCTGCCGTTCCCGGGCACCCGGGAGGTGGCGGACGGCCTGCTGGCCTCGTACCAGAACGAACTGCGCCGCCCGTCCCGGACGGTGTACGTGCTGGACACCTCGGGTTCGATGGACGGCCAGCGGCTGGCCTCGCTCAAGGCGGCGCTGGGCCGGCTGACCGGCACGGACGACACCCGGGGGCTGCGCCGCTTCCGGGACCGCGAGGAGGTGACGCTGATCTCCTTCGCGTCCTCGGTGAAGTGGTCGAAGACCCACGTCGTCCCGGCCTCGGGGAGCCAACCCGGCCCGGAGTCCGAACTGGCGTCGATCAACGCCGACGTCCAGTCGCTGCGGGCCGAGGGCGGTACGGCGCTGTACGACTCGCTGGAGCAGGCGTACCGGGTGATCGAGACGCAGCAGAAGGCGGCGGGGGACGACCGGTTCACCTCGATCGTGCTGATGACGGACGGGGAGAGCAACGAGGGCGCGACGGACGGGGACTTCAAGCGCTTCCACGACGGGCTGCCGTCGGCGGAGAAGTCGATCCCGGTGTTCCCGATCAAGTTCGGGGAGGCGGCGGTGAGCCAGTTGCAGGGGATCGCGGACGTGAGCGGGGGCAAGCTGTTCGACGGCGGGGGTTCGCTGGACGGGGTGTTCGAGGAGATCCGTGGCTACCAGTAACCGCGCCGGGATCGGCCGGCTGCTGCTGGGCTACCTGGAGTCGACCAGGAACCTGGCCGGCTGCGGGGGCGGGGCGGTCGGGCTGGGGCTGCACTTCGCGGGCCTGGGCGGGTCGTGGTGGCCGGGGGTGGTGGCGGGGCTGTACGGGGTGGGCGCGCTGCTGGCGCCCGGCCGGACGACGCGGCCCGAACCGCCCGAACCGCCGGAGCCGCCCACCCCGCCGCGGCCCGTTCCGGTGCACACCGAGCTGGAGGTGCTGACCGGCTACCTGGCGAGCGTCCCGCTGCCGGCCTCGGCCGGGGTGGACACCCTGCTGGTGGCGCTGCGCGAGGCGGGGCCCGGTGCGGTGGTCGACCCGATCGTCCGGCACCGGCTGCCGGTCGCGGTGGACGGTTACCTGCGGGCCCGGGCCTGGCTGCCGTGGGCGGATCCGGACGCGCCGGACCCGGCGGCGGAGCTGGGCCGGGAGGTGAAGCAGCTCTCCGCCGAACTGGACTGACCCGCCGACGGGACGGCCCGGAGGCGGAGCAGCGAACCCCGGAGGCGGAGGAAGAGGTGGCCGGAGGCGGGGGAAGAGGTGGCCGGAGGCGGAGAAGGAGGTGGCCGGAATTCGACCGTCCCGCCCCGATACCACCCCTTTCTCCGCCCATCCCGGTCACGAACGAGTCGCCAAGATCTCACCTGTTGGAAACGTCGGAGGGCTATCCAGCGGCCCGGCTCGCACGGCACACTTCTACGCGCGTCCTTCTACGCGCGTCACCGCTCTCGCGGACGCGCCACGCACCTCATCCGCACACCACTTGACGGCCCATCCGCCGTCGTTCCCACTCGGGAGAGTCGTCCATGTCGCTGAACCGCCGTGACTTCGTCACCCGGTCCGCCGCCACCGCCGCCGGTGCCGCCCTGACCGGCGGAGCCGTCGTCGCCGCCGCCCCCGCCGCCGCGGCCGCCGAGCCGGACACGGCGGCCGCCAAGGGCAAGAAGAAGCAGCCCCGCCGCCAGGCCTTCACCGTCATGGGCACCACCGACCTGCACGGCCGGGTCCTCAACTGGGACTACTTCACCGACGCCGAGTACGTCGACCAGGCCCACAACGCGGTCGGCCTCGCCAAGATCTCCACCCTGGCCAACCAGGTCCGCGAGGAGAAGGGCTGGGACCGCTGCCTGCTCATCGACTCCGGTGACATCATCCAGGGCACCCAGCTGTCCTACTACTACGCCCGGGTCGAGCCGATCGCCACCGACGGCGACAACGTGCCGGACCACCCGATGGCCGTCGCCATGAACCTCATGGGCTACGACGCCGCCGCGCTCGGCAACCACGAGTTCAACTACGGCATCCCCACCGTGAAGGCCTTCGAGGATCAGCTGGAGTTCCCGCTGCTCGGCGCCAACGCCCTGCACGCGAAGAACGAGAAGCCGGCCTTCAAGCCGTACGTGATCAAGGAGGTGTGGCTGGACGAGGACACCCCGATCAAGGTCGGCATCCTCGGCCTCACCAACCCCGGCATCGCGATCTGGGACAAGGCCAACGTGGCCGGGCAGATGGTCTTCCCGGGCATCGTCGAGACCGCCGCCAAGTACGTGCCCCGGATGAAGGCCGCGGGCGCGGACGTCATCGTGGTCTCCGCCCACTCGGGCATCGACGAGCCGACCACCTACGGCGACCAGCTGCCCTGGCCCGAGGACGCCTCCGGCGAGATGGCCCAGACCGTCCCGGACATCGACGCGGTGCTGGTGGGCCACACCCACAAGGAGGTCGCCCAGCGCCTCCTCGTCAACAAGAAGACCGGCAAGACGGTTGTGCTCTCCGAGCCGCTGTGCTGGGGCCAGCGCCTGAGCTGCTTCGACTTCGAGGTCGAGTTCGTCGACGGCCACTGGAAGGTCGCCTCGGTCTCCTCCCGGGTGCTGAACTCCAACACCGTGCCGGAGAACCCGGAGATCAGCAACGCGATCCTCGAACAGCACAGGAAGACCGTCGCGTACGTCAACCAGAACATCGGCACCAGCAAGATCGAACTGTCGATCGCCGAGGCCCGGTTCAAGGCCACCCCGATCATCGACCTGATCGGCAAGGTCCAGGCCGACGCCGTCAGGACCGCGCTGGCGGGCGGGCAGTACGCCAACCTCCCGGTCCTGGCCCAGGCCGCCCCGTTCAACCGCACCGCACTGATCCCGTCCGGCCAGGTCAAGCTGCGCGACGCGGCCGGCCTGTACATCTACGAGAACACCCTGGAGGCCCGCATCCTGACGGGCGCCCAGCTCAAGGACTACCTGGAGTTCTCGGCCAAGTACTACTACCAGCTCGCCCCGGGCGCCCCGGTCGACAAGAACGCCATGACCGGCGCCGAGACCACCCCGGACTACAACTACGACTCGGTCTACGGCCTGAGCTACGACATCGACATCGCCCAGCCCAAGGGCAGCCGGATCGTCAACCTGTCCTACCAGGGCAAGCCGATCGACCCCAACGCCCAGTTCGTGTTCGCGGTCAACAACTACCGCGCCAACGGCGGCGGCAACTTCCCGCACGTCGCCACCGCCAAGGTGGTCTGGACGAACTCCGACGAGATCCGCAACACCATGATCGCCTGGGTCAAGGCCAAGGGCGTCATCGACCCCGCCGACTTCTTCACCAACTCCTGGCGCCTCGTCCGCGCCGGCCAGCCGGTGTTCTAGTCACGGCTTCCCGTCGCACCCGCTCCTCATCGGGCCCCCGCACCGCCACCGGCGGCGCGGGGGCCCGTACCGTTCGACCACTCCGCCCGGCGATCGACGCCCTCGTCCGCTACCCCGCCTGATCCGCTCCTCCGGCGAGACGATCGGACATCCAGCCGAGACTTGGGGATATTCATCCGCTCGCCCCGCCTCCCTATCGTTGAACACATCGAGAACGGCCCCACGGGGGGCCGGTGGTGGACCGGACGAGGGTGAGTGGCGATGCGTGCGATCGTGCAGAAGGAGTTCGGCGGCCCCGAGGTCCTGCGGGTGGCCGAGGTGGAGCGTCCGACGCTGCGCAGCGGCGAGGTGCTGGTGCGGGTGAGGGCGGCCGGGGTGAACCCGGTGGACCTGGCGGTGCGGTCCGGGGCGCTCCCGCTGCTCGGCGAGCCGTCGTTCACGGTGGGCTGGGACGTCTCCGGGGTGGTCGAGGAGGCCGCCCCCGGCGCCCGCTACCGGGTCGGCGAGGAGGTGTACGGGATGCCGTTCTTCCCCCGGGCCGCCGGCGCCTACGCCGAGTACGTGGCCGCGCCGTCGCGCCAACTGGCCCGCAAGCCCGCCACCTTGGACCACGCCGAGGCCGCCGCGCTGCCGCTGGCCGCGCTGACCGCCTGGCAGGGCCTGGTCGACCGGGCGGGGATCGGCGAGGGCGACCGGGTGCTGGTGCACCGCGCGGCCGGCGGCGTCGGCCACCTCGCCGTACAGATCGCCAAGGCCCGGGGCGCGTACGTGATCGCGCTGGCGAGCGAGCCCAAGCACGCCTTCCTGCGGGAGCTCGGCGCCGACGAGGTGATCGACTACCGGACCACCGACTACACCGAGGCCGTCTCCGACGTCGACGTCGTCCTCGACTCCTCCTCCGAGGGCACCCGCGCCCTGGCGGTGCTCAAGCCGGGCGGCACGCTGGTCAGCATCATGGAGCACTGGAACCAGGGGCTGGCCGCCGAGATCGAGGCCGCCGGGCGGACCTTCGCGGGCGTCTCCGTCGAGCCCGACTACGCCTCCCTGGAGGCACTCGCCGCCCTGGTGGACGAGGGCCGGATCCGCCCGCACGTCGCCGCGTCCTTCCCGCTCGACGAGGCGGCCCGGGCGCACGAGCTGGTCGGCTCCGGTAGCGTCCGGGGCAAGGTCGTCCTGACCGTCGACTGAGGCGTGGCGACGAACAACACCGGGGGCGGGTCGTGGACATCCTGAGCGAGGCACTGGCGTCGATGCGCACGGCGCACCCCGCGTCCGTGCGCACCGAGGGCCGGGCGCCGTGGGCACTGCGGCTGCCCCCGGTGGTGGGGGCGGGCTTCCACGTGGTGCTGTACGGCACCTGCTGGCTGGTCCCGGTGGATCCGGGGATCGGGGGCGCCCCGGTGCCGCTCAGCCCGGGGGACGTCGTCTTCCTGCGGGACGCCCGGGGCCACGTCCTGGCGGACAGCCCGGACACTCCGCCGGTGGACGCCCGGGCCTGCCGGGTGGAGGACGGCTCGCCGATCGGCACCGTGACGATCGGCGGGGACGGCGCCCGCACCAGCCTGCTGTGCGGCAACTACCACCTGGACCAGGCCCGCCCGCACCCGATGGTCCGCCAGCTGCCGGCCCTGATCCAGCTGCCGACCCGGCACGGCCGGCACCCCGAACTGGCGGCCGCCGTCCAGCTGTTGGGCGCCGAGCTGGAGAACCCGCGGATCGGTTCGGCCGGCATCGTCCCGGCGCTGATCGACTCGCTGTTGCTGTACATCCTGCGGGCCTGGTTCGAGGACCGCCCCGCCGCGGACTCCGCGGGCTGGGCGGCCGCGCTGCGGGACACCGCGGTGGCGCCCGCCCTGGCGGCCATCCACGAGGCGCCGTCGACCCCGTGGACGGTGGAGTCCCTGGCGGAGCGGGCGGGCCTGTCCCGGGCCGCCTTCGCCCGCCGTTTCACCTCGATGGTGGGCGAGCCCCCGATGGCGTACCTGACCCGCTGGCGGATGACCACCGCCGCCCGGCTGCTGCGCGAGTCGGAGGCGCCGCTGACGGCGGTGGCCGCGAGGACCGGGTACGGCTCGGAGTACGCCTTCGCGAAGGCGTTCAAGCGGGAGTTCGGCCTGGCCCCCGGCGGCTACCGCCGGGAGGCCAGGGCCGCGTGAGCGCCCGCACCGCCCGGAACGGGAACGCCCGGAACGGGACCGCCCGGAACGGGACCGCCCGGAGCGGGAGCGCACGGAACGGGACCGCCTAGAACGGGAACTGCGCCCGCCCGTGCTGCACCGAGATCCACTTCACCGTGGTGAAGGCGTCCACCGTGTACTCCCCGTTGAGCCGCCCGACGCCGGAGTTCTTCTCCCCGCCGAAGGGCACCCCGGGCTCGTCCGCGATGGTCCCGCCGTTGACGTGGATCATGCCGGTCTCGATCCGCTGGGCGACCCGCACCCCGCGCTCGACGTCCGCGGTGTGCACCGCGCCGCTGAGCCCGAAGGGCGTGTGGTTGGCCAGCCGGACGGCCTCCTCCTCGCCGTCGAAGGGCACCAGCAGGACGACCGGGCCGAAGAGTTCGCGCTGCAGGATGGGCGCGTCCTCGGCCAGGCCGGTGAGCACGGTGGGCGCCATCAGGCTGCCGGCCGTGGCCCCGCGGAGCAGCGCGGTGGCGCCGCCGGCGACGGCCTGGTCGACCTGGGCGTTGATGGCGTCGGCCTGGACGGCGTTGATCAGCGGGCCGATGTGGGTGGCCGGGTCCCGGGGGTCGCCGACGGTCAGCGAGGCGATCTTGGCGACGAACTTCTCGGTGAACTCGGCGAGCACCCGCCGGTCCACCAGCACCCGGTTGGCGGCCATGCAGACCTGGCCCTGGTGGACGAAGCGGCTGAACACGGCGGCGTCCACGGCGTAGTCGACGTCGGCGTCGTCCAGGACGATCAGCGCGCTGTTGCCGCCGAGTTCCAGCACCGTCCGCTTGAAGTGCGCGGCGGCGACGGTGGCGACGTGCCGGCCGATCTGGTCGGAGCCGGTGAAGGAGATCACCTTGGGCACCGGGTGCTCCAGGAAGCTGTCGCCGATCTCCGCGATGTCGGTGATGACGACGTTCAGCAGGCCGGGCGGCAGGCCCGCGTCCTCGAAGAGCTTGGCGATCAGGCTGCCGCCGACGATCGGGGTCTCCTGGTGCGGCTTGAGCACCACGCCGTTGCCGAGCGCGAGCGCCGGGCCGATCGCCTTGAGGCCGAGGAACAGCGGGAAGTTGAACGGGCTGATCACGCCGACCACGCCGACCGGCAGTCGGTAGAGGCGGTTCTCCTTGCCGGGGGCGGGCGAGGGCAGCAGCCGGCCCTCGGTGGCCACCGACAGGTGCAGGCACTCCCGCAGCACGTCCTTGACCAGGGAGAGTTCGAAGCCGGCCTTGAGCGCGGTGCCGCCGAGTTCGGCCATCACGGCCCGGACGATCTCGCCCTCGCGCTCCTCCAGCAGCCGCAGCGCCCGCTCGAAGACCAGGCGGCGCTGGTAGGGGTTGGTGGCGGCCCAGGTGCGCTGGGCGCGCTCGGCGGCGCGGTAGGCCCGGTCGACCTCGGCGACGGTGGCCACGGTGATGGTGGCCAGCTTGTCCCCGGTGTAGGGGTCGACGTCGACGATGTCCCAGGAGCCGCTGCCGCTGCACCATTCGCCGTCGATGTACTGCAGCGCCAACTCGGAGAAGTACGACATCTGATCCCTCTCGTGCCCGACCTGATGGGAGCTCATCGTACTGATGTGTCAAAGCTCTTGGCGTACGGAGAGCAGAAGATCGCGGGTCCGTTCGGGTCCGAGGCTCTCGGCGACCAGTCCGTCCATCGCCTGCCGGTACGAGGCGACCTCGGCGGGCTTGTCCACGTAGAGGGCGGTGGTGAACTGCTCCAGGTAGACGACGTCGGCGAGTTCGGCCTCGGCGAAGCCCAGCACGCTGAACGCACCGCTCTCGGCGCTCAGCGCGGCGCCGCCGAGCGGGCGCACCTGGAGGCGCACGTTGGGCAGTTCGGAGAGCTGGAGGAGGGTGTCGAGCTGGCCGCGCATCAGCTCGGGCCCGCCCCAGGGGCGGCGCAGCGCGGCCTCGTCGAGGACGGCGTACAGGTGCGGGGGGTGGTCGGCGGTGAGCAGGTCCTGGCGCTTGCGCCGCACCTCGACCCGGCGTTCGACCTCGTCGTCGCGGAGGCCGTGGCAGCCGGCGTGGACGACGGCGCGGGCGTAGTCGGCGGTCTGCAGCAGCCCGTGCACGAACTGGACCTCGTAGCTGCGGATCTCGGCGGCGGCCTCTTCCAGGCCGAGGTAGTTCTGGAACCAGGCGGGCAGTACGTCGCCGTAGTCGTGCCACCAGGAGGTGGCGTTGGCCTCCCGGACGAGGCCGAGGACGTTGGCCCGTTCCTGTTCGGCGTCGACGCCGTAGAGGGTGAGGAGGTCGGCGACGTCGCGTTCCTTGAAGCCGACCCGGCCGAGTTCCATCCGGCTGATCTTGGACTCGGAGGCGCGGATCGAGTACCCGGCCTCCTCGCGGCTGACGCCTCTGGTCTCGCGGAGCTTGCGCAGCTGGCTGCCGAGCAGCAGGCGCCGTACGGTGGCGCCTCCGCCTGCCTGAGTCGTGCCCATCGAAGTCAACCTCCGCACTCGTGCAGCCCCCCGGCCGTCGGCCGCAGTCTGCCACCTGGCACTGACGAACAACAGCCCGTGCCGGGTCGCATTCCGGTCGCGGTGCGAAGCCTGGGAGAAAGCTGTGAGGCGACCGTCGGTGTACGGACGCGGGTGCGGGTGGGAGCGCAGGTGGGAGCCCTGGTAAGGGGCGGGTGAGAGCCCCGGCGGGGCACGGGTGAGAGGAGCCTGGGAACGCGCTGCGGAACCCGCAGGGAAGCCCCGGCGACACCCCGGGAACGCACGGGGGAACGCGTTCGGGAACGCGAAGAGGAACGCGCAAGGGAACGCGAAGAGGAACGCGACGGCGCCCGCCCTCCAACTGGTCGGGGAAGAGGGCAGGCGCCAGGAGACCGCGTTGGCCCGGCGACGCTGGCGGGGGCAGCGGGTTGAGCTCCCGGCGATGCGGCGCCGGGGGTTCGGGGTGGGCCGGTCGGACCGTCGGCCGTCAGACCACCAGGGGGCGGTCGGTGGGCCGGATCGGGGCGGGAAGCGGGGTCTTGCCGCCCAGGTGCTTGTCCACCGCGGCGGCGGCCGAACGGCCTTCCGCGATGGCCCAGACGATCAGTGACTGGCCACGGCCGGCGTCTCCGCAGACGTACACGCCATCGACATTGGTGGCGAACCGGCCGTCGCGGCCAATGTTACCGCGTGTGTCGAGGTCGACGCCGAGCTGCTCGACCAGGCCGTTCTTCACGTCCGTCCCGGTGAAGCCCATGGCCAGGGTGACCAGCTGGGCCGGCAGGGCCCGCTCGGTGCCGGGCACGGGCTCGAACCGGCCGTCCTTGAACTCGACCTCGACCAGGTGCAGTTCCTGGACGTTGCCGTCCTCGTCGCCGGTGAAGCGGGTGGTGTTGACGGAGTAGATCCGCTCGCCGCCCTCCTCGTGCGCGGAGGTGACCTTGTAGGTCATCGGCATGGTGGGCCAGGGCTGGTGGCCGGGCCGCTCCTCGCCGGGGCGCGGCATGATCTCCAGCTGGGTGACGGAGAGGGCGCCCTGGCGGTGGGCGGTGCCGACGCAGTCGGCGCCGGTGTCGCCGCCGCCGATGACGACCACGTGCTTGCCCTTGGCGCTGATCGGGGAGTCGACGAGGTCGCCCTCCTGGACCTTGTTGGCCAGCGGCAGGTACTCCATCGCCTGGTGGACGCCCTTGAGCTCGCGTCCGGGCACCGGCAGGTCGCGGGCGGTGGTGGCGCCGGCGGCGATCACCACGGCGTCGAAGCGCGACCGCAGGTCCTGCCCGGTGATGTCCTCGCCGACGTGCACGCCGGTGCGGAACCGGGTGCCCTCGGCCCGCATCTGCTCGATGCGGCGGTTGATGTGGCGCTTCTCCATCTTGAACTCGGGGATGCCGTAGCGCAGCAGTCCGCCGATCCGGTCGGCGCGCTCGTACACCACCACGGTGTGCCCGGCCCGGGTGAGCTGCTGGGCGGCGGCCAGGCCGGCCGGGCCGGAGCCGACGACGGCGACGGTCTTGCCGGAGAGGCGCTCCGGGACCTGCGGGGTGACCCCGCCGCGGTCCCAGGCCTTGTCGATGATGGTGACCTCGACGTTCTTGATGGTCACCGCGTCCTGGTTGATGCCGAGCACGCACGCCGACTCGCAGGGCGCCGGGCACAGCCGCCCGGTGAACTCCGGGAAGTTGTTGGTGGCGTGCAGGCGCTCGATGGCGCCGGTGAAGTCCTCGCGGTAGGCGAGGTCGTTCCACTCGGGGATGAGGTTCCCGAGCGGGCAGCCGTTGTGGCAGAACGGGATGCCGCAGTCCATGCAGCGGCCGGCCTGCTTGGTGATGATCGGCAGGAGGCTGCGCTCGACGTAGACCTCGTTCCAGTCCTTGATCCGCACGTCGACCGGGCGGCGCTCCGCCAGCTGCTTGGGCGTGGTCAGGAAGCCCTTGGGGTCAGCCATGTGCCGCCTCCATCATCTTGCGAGTGGTCTCGGTCTCGGAGAGACCGTCGCGCTCGGCGGCGTCCTTGGCGGCGAGCACTGCCTTGTAGTCGGTCGGCATGATCGTGGAGAAGCGGGAGACCCCGCTGCCCCAGTCGGCCAGGAGCTCGGCGGCGACGGTGGAGCCGGTCTCCTCGTAGTGCTGCTGCACGGTCTCGCGCAGCCATTCGCGGTCGGCGGCGGCCGGGGCCTCGATGCCCACCATGCCGTCGTTGACGTTGGCGGGGCGCAGGTCCAGGACGTACGCGACACCGCCGGACATGCCGGCCGCGAGGTTGCGTCCGGTCTCGCCGAGGATGACGACCCGGCCGCCGGTCATGTACTCCAGGCCGTGGTCGCCGACGCCCTCGACGACGAGGGTGGCGCCGGAGTTGCGGACGGCGAAGCGCTCACCGGCCTTGCCGCGCAGGTGGATCCGGCCGGAGGTGGCGCCGTAGCCGATGGTGTTCCCGGCGATGACGTGGTTCTGGGCGTCGTTGCCGATGGCCGCGGCCTCGCGGGCCGGGCGGACGACGACCACGCCGCCCGAGAGCCCCTTACCCACGTAGTCGTTGGCGTCGCCCTCCAGCCGCAGGGTGACCCCCTTCGGCAGGAAGGCGCCGAAGGACTGTCCGGCGGAGCCGGTGAGGGTGACGTCGATGGTCCCCTCCGGCAGGCCCTCGCCGCGGTACCGCTTGGTCACCTGGTGCCCGAGCATGGTGCCGACGGTGCGGTTGACGTTGCGGATCGGCAGCTGGATCCGCACCGACTCGCCGCGCTCCAGGGCGTCCTCGGCCAGCGTGATCAGCTGGTTGTCCAGGGCCTTGTCCAGCGCGTGGTCCTGCTCGGTGGTGCGGTGCCGGGCGGCGCCCTCGGGCAGCTCGGGCACGTGGAAGAGCGGGGCCAGGTCGAGCCCGGCGGCCTTCCAGTGGTCCACGGCGGCCTGGGCGTTGATGTGCTCGGCGCGGCCGACGGCCTCCTCGATCGAGCGGAAGCCCAGCGAGGCCAGGATCTCCCGGACCTCCTCGGCGATGAACTCGAAGAAGTTGACCACGAATTCGGGCTTGCCGGAGAAGCGCTCGCGCAGCACCGGGTTCTGGGTGGCGACGCCGACCGGGCAGGTGTCCAGGTGGCAGACGCGCATCATGATGCAGCCGGAGACGACCAGCGGGGCGGTGGCGAAGCCGAACTCCTCGGCGCCGAGCAGCGCGGCGATGACCACGTCGCGGCCGGTCTTCAACTGGCCGTCGGTCTGGACGACGATGCGGTCGCGCAGCCCGTTCAGCAGCAGCGTCTGCTGGGTCTCGGCGAGGCCGAGCTCCCAGGGGCCGCCGGCGTGCTTGAGCGAGGTCAGCGGCGAGGCGCCGGTGCCGCCGTCGTGGCCGGAGACCAGCACCACGTCGGCGTGCGCCTTGGAGACGCCGGCCGCGACCGTCCCGACGCCGACCTCGGAGACCAGCTTCACGTGGATGCGGGCCGCCGGGTTGGCGTTCTTGAGGTCGTGGATCAGCTGGGCCAGGTCCTCGATCGAGTAGATGTCGTGGTGCGGCGGCGGCGAGATCAGGCCGACGCCCGGGGTGGAGTGCCGGGTCCTGGCGACCCACGGGTAGACCTTGTGGCCGGGCAGCTGGCCGCCCTCGCCGGGCTTGGCGCCCTGGGCCATCTTGATCTGGATGTCGTCGGCGTTGACCAGGTACTCGGAGGTGACGCCGAAGCGGCCGGAGGCGACCTGCTTGATCGCCGAGCGGCGCTCGGGGTCGTACAGGCGGTCCGGGTCCTCGCCGCCCTCGCCGGTGTTGGACTTGCCGCCGAGGCGGTTCATCGCGATGGCGAGGGTCTCGTGGGCCTCCAGCGAGATGGAGCCGTACGACATCGCGCCGGTGGAGAAGCGCTTGACGATCTCGGAGACCGGCTCGACCTCCTCCACCGGGATCGGCTCCCGGTCGAGGCCGTCCAGCCGGAACAGGCCGCGCAGCGTCATCAGCCGCTCGGACTGCTCGTTCACCCGGTCCGTGTACTGCTTGAAGATGTCGTAGCGGCGGTTGCGGGTGGAGTGCTGGAGCCGGAAGACGGTGTCCGGGTCGAACAGGTGGGGCTCGCCCTCGCGGCGCCACTGGTACTCGCCGCCGATGTCCAGCGCGCGGTGCGCGGCCGGGATGCCGGAGGCCGGGTACGCCTTGGCGTGCCGGGCGGCGGTCTCCTTGGCGACCTCCTCCAGGCCGATGCCGCCGAGCTTGCTGGTGGTGCCGGCGAAGTAGGCGTCGACCAGGCCCTGGGAGAGGCCGATGGCCTCGAAGACCTGGGCGCCGCGGTAGGAGGCGACGGTGGAGATGCCCATCTTGGACATCACCTTGAGCACGCCCTTGCCGAGCGCCTTGATCAGGTTCTTGATCGCCTTCTCGGCCTCGACGCCCTGGATGAAGACGCCCTGCGCGACCAGGTCCTCGACCGACTCCATCGCCAGGTAGGGGTTGACGGCCCCGGCGCCGTAGCCGATCAGCAGCGCGACGTGGTGCACCTCGCGCACGTCACCGGCCTCGACCAGCAGCGACACCTGGGTGCGCTGCTTGGTGCGGATCAGGTGGTGGTGGATCGCGGAGGTGAGCAGCAGCGAGGGGATCGGGGCGTGCTCGGCGTCGGAGTGCCGGTCGGAGAGCACGATGATCCGGGCGCCGTCGGCGATCGCGGCGTCGGCCTCGGCGGCGATCTCCGCCAGCCGCGCGGCCAGGCCCGCTCCCCCGCTGGCGACCTTGTACAGGCCGGACAGCGTGACGGCCTTCAGGCCGGGCTGGTCGCCGTCGGCGTTGACGTGGACCAGCTTGGCCAGCTCGTCGTTGTCGATCACCGGGAAGGTGATGCCGACGGAGCGGCAGGAGGCGGACTCGGCGACCAGCAGGTTGCCCTCGGGGCCGAGGTTGGACAGCAGCGAGGTGACGAGCTCCTCGCGGATGGCGTCCAGCGGCGGGTTGGTGACCTGCGCGAAGAGCTGCACGAAGTAGTCGAAGAGCAGCCGCGGCTTCTCGCTCAGGGCGGCGATCGGCGAGTCGGTGCCCATCGAGCCGAGCGCCTCGGCGCCGGTCCTGGCCATCGGCGCCAGGATGACGCGCAGCTCCTCCTCGGTGTAGCCGAAGGTCTGCTGGCGGCGGGTGACGGAGGCGTGGGTGTGGGCGATGTGCTCGCGCTCGGGCAGCTTGGCGAGCTGGATCTGCCCGGCGCCGACCCACTCCTGGTAGGGGTGCTCGGCGGCGAGGGCGGACTTGATCTCCTCGTCCTCGACGATCCGGCCCTGGACGGTGTCCACCAGGAACATCCGGCCGGGCTGGAGGCGGCCCTTCCTGGTGACCTTCTCCTGGTCGATGTCGAGCACGCCGACCTCGGAGGAGAGGACGACCAGGCCGTCCTCGGTGATCCAGTAGCGGGCCGGGCGCAGGCCGTTGCGGTCGAGCACGGCGCCGATCTGGGTGCCGTCGGTGAAGGTGACGCAGGCCGGGCCGTCCCAGGGCTCCATCAGGTTGGAGTGGTACTGGTAGAAGGCGCGGCGGGCCGGCTCCATGGTGGCGTGGTTCTCCCACGCCTCCGGGATCATCATCAGCACCGAGTGCGGCAGCGAGCGGCCGCCGAGGTGCAGCAGTTCCAGGACCTCGTCGAAGGAGGCGGAGTCCGAGTGGTCCGGCGTGCAGATCGGGAAGATCCGCGACAGGTCCCCTGGAATCAGATCCGTCGCGAGCTGCGACTCCCGGGCCTGCATCCAGTTGCGGTTGCCCTTCACCGTGTTGATCTCGCCGTTGTGCGCGACGAAGCGGTACGGGTGGGCGAGCGGCCAGCTCGGGAAGGTGTTGGTGGAGAACCGCGAGTGCACCAGGCCGATGGCGGACGCGTAGCCGCGGTCCGACAGGTCGGGGAAGAAGGGCTCCAGCTGGCCGGTGGTCAGCATGCCCTTGTAGACGATGGTGCGGGCGGACAGCGACGGGAAGTACACCCCGGCCTCGCGCTCGGCCCGCTTGCGGACCACGAAGGCGACCCGGTCCAGCTCAATCCCCGACCGGCCCTCCTGGGCCAAGAAGACCTGCCGGAAGCGCGGCATCACGCTGCGCGCGGTGGCGCCGAGCAGGTCCGGGGTGACCGGCACGTCGCGCCAGCCGAGGACGGTCAGGTCCTCCTCGGCCGCGATGGCCTCGATCCGCGCGACGGCGGCACCGGCGGCCTCGTCCTCGTCCGGGAGGAAGGCGATGCCCACCGCGTAGGAGCCGGCGGCCGGGAGCTCGAAGTCGACCTTGCCGCGCAGGAAGGCGTCCGGGACCTGGGTCAGGATGCCCGCGCCGTCACCGGAGTCCGGCTCGGCGCCGGTGGCGCCCCGGTGCTCCAGGTTGCGCAGGACGTTCAGCGCCTGCTCGACGATGGTGTGGTCGGCGATGCCGGTCAGCGTGGCGACGAAACCGACGCCGCAGGCGTCGTGCTCGTTCCGCGGGTCGTACAGGCCCTGAGCAGCAGGTCGCGCATCCGGCACGAGCGCGTACGGCTGGCGGGCGGCGCCGGCCTGGGGCTCGTTGGCGGAGTGCATGGATGCAGACAGCATCGGCTCTCCCGTCGTCGTCTTTCGGCAAGTTGGTGCAAGTAGGGACGACGTTGGCCCTGATGCGGTGAATCGATGTCGTGCAAGTTACATGATGCCCAGGATCCCGAGAAGCGGAATATCCCGTCCATATGGCGGACGGACGCGCAGGTCAGGGGGCCGGAGAAGAGGACGTGCCACAGTGCACGTCCCGACGATTGTGCCCGGCCGCCCCCGGCCTGAAACAGGGGCGAAACCGGATCGCCACACGAGCCGATCATGAACGCCTGGGAATCCATCCCGGGACCGGGCCCCCCGGATGCGAATCCGCGGCTCCGAGGCCCGGATGATGAGACGATGCCGGGCAGCGCGCGACGTCCATGTGTGAAACGTCACCCACTGCCCGGCATAGTCATGCAGCCCCGTCGCCAGGCACCGCCGCGTCGGCCCTAGCCGACGTGCCCGCCGATCAGCCACCCCAGCAGGTACGTCACCCCGGCCGCGGCCCCGCCCAGCACCAGCTGCCGCAGACCGCTGAACCACCAGCTGCGCGCCGTCACCCGGGCCACCACCGCGCCGCACAGGAACAGCCCCAGCCCCGCCAGCAGCAGCGCCGGCAGCAGCGTGGTCGCCCCCAGCAGGTACGGCAGCAGCGGCAGCAGCGCGCCCAGCGCGAAGCACAGGAAGGACGAGCCGGCCGCGACCAGCGGGGAGGGCAGGTCGTTGGGGTCGATCCCCAGCTCCTCCCGGGCGTGCACCTCCAGCGCCAGCTCCGGGTCCCGGGACAGCTGCCGGGCCACCTCGTGGGCGAGCTCCGGGTCCACCCCGCGCGAGACGTACACCTGCGCCAGCTCGGCCAGCTCGCCGTGCGGGTTGCGGCTCAGCTCCAGCCGCTCGGCCTCGATCTCGGCCTGCACCAGCTCCCGCTGGGAGGCCACCGAGGTGTACTCCCCCGCCGCCATCGAGCAGGCACCGGCCGCCAGGCCCGCCAGGCCGGTGAGGATCACCGTGCTGCTGGAGGCCGCGCCGCCGACCACACCGGTCATCAGCGCGAAGTTCGACACCAGGCCGTCCACCGCCCCGAACACCGCGGGCCGCAGCCAGCCGCCGTTGACGTCCCGGTGGTGGTCGGCCGCGGGTATCCGCGGGTGCTGGGCGGGCTCGGCTTCCAGGGTGCTCGCAGTCACGGTACTTCCCCTCCGTCTTTCGTTCGTCGACCCGACCGTAGCCCCGTTGACCTGCGCATTTCCAGCAAAGTAAGGCTGTCCGAACAGCACTGAGGCCACCCTTCGCAAGGGTGGCCTCAGTTGCGGGGAAGTCCCTGGTCAGATCGGGTTCTTGGCGTCCTTGCCGGCCTTCTCGGCGCCCTCGTCGGCCGGTTCGGCCGCCGCCTTTTCGTCCAGCAGTCGAGACGGCTTCTCCCCGTCCACCGTCTCGCTCGGCTTCGGAACGGCCGCCTCCGCCTTCTTCTGCGCCGCGTCCTCCTCCTGCGCCGCGTCCTTCTCCTGGGCCTCGGCGTGCGCCGCCGGGTCGATGCTCGCCGGGTCCTCCCGGCCGGGCCGCTTCTTCCCGACGACCACGAAGTACACGACGGCGCCGATGAACACCACGATCGAGGTCCAGTCGTTCAGCCGCAGGCCGAAGTAGACGTGCGCCTCGTCGATCCGCAGCCACTCGGTCCAGAACCGGCCCACCGTGTACGCGGCGACGTACAGCGCGAAGGCCCGGCCGTGGCCCAGCCGCCAGCGCCGGTCCGCCCAGATCACCAGCAGCGCGACGGCCACGTCCCAGATCGACTCGTACAGGAAGGTCGGGTGGAAGACCCCGTTCACGACCTCGCCGTCGGGCAGCGTCTTGTGGATCTCCAGGCCCCACGGCAGCGTGGTGGCCCGCCCGTACAGCTCCTGGTTGAAGTAGTTGCCCCAGCGGCCCATCGCCTGGGCGAGCACGATGCCCGGCGCGATGGCGTCGGCGTAGGCGGGCAGCGGCACGCCCCGGCGGCGGCAGCCGATCCAGGCGCCGACCGCGCCGAGCGCGACCGCGCCCCAGATGCCGAGGCCGCCCTCCCAGATCTTGAAGGCGTTCCAGGGGTTCTTCCCCTCGCCGAAGTAGAGCTGGTGGTCGGTGATCACGTGGTACAGCCGACCGCCGACGAGGCCGAAGGGCACGGCCCACACGGCGATGTCACCGACGGTGTGCTTGGCACCGCCCCGGGCGACCCAGCGCTTGCTGCCGAGCCAGACGGCCGCGACGACCCCGAGGATGATGCAGAAGGCGTAGGCGCGCAGCGGGATCGGTCCGAGGTACAGGACGCCCCGCGACGGGCTGGGAATGTAGGCGATATCCATGGCAGTTCCGACGCTACAGGGTCCGGCGTCCCCATCCGACACCCCCGGGGTCACAGATACCGAACAACGAATGCCGCCGCCCCCTCCCGATTCGGAAGGGGGCGGCGGCCGGACGCGCTCAGCCGGCCGACGGCGAGGGGTTGTTGGCCTCCGAGGCGGCGGCGGTGGGCGCCGGGGTCTGACCGTTCGTGCCCGCCGTCCCGAGCTGCTTGCCCTGGTTGGCGGCGTCCACCCACTTCACCAGGTTCGCCGGGGTGATCTCCTCGTTGCCGTTCTTCGGGTAGATCGGCTGACCGTTGAGCAGCACCGTCGGGGTGGACTTGTAGCTGGACTTGTCGAAGTCCTGCTGCACCGCCGACACCCATCCGCCGTACTTGTTGTCGTTGACGCAGGCCTGGAACTCCGGCGTGTCCAGCCCCCCCACCTGCTTCGCCAGGTTGAGCAGCACCGCCTTGTTCCCGAAGGCGTCGTTGGTCTCGTCCGGCTGGTTGCGGTAGAGCACGTCGTGGTAGTCCCGGAAGTGCCCGGCGTCCTGGGCGCAGGCCAGCGCGTTGGCCCCGTTCTTCGAGCCCTTGCCCGGCACCGCGCGGTCGATGAACGACACCACGTGGGCGTTGGTGTAGATCTTCCCGGCGTCCTCGAGCTGGTCGATGGTCGCCGAGAACTCGCGCTCGAAGATCCCGCAGGCCGGGCAGCGCGGGTCCTCGTACACGGTGAGCACCGACGGCGCGTTGCTCGCGCCGACCGGGATGACCAGGTTCTTGTCACCGATCGTCCCGGCCGGGGCGGCGGTCGGGGTCTCCGGCTTGGAGCGCTGGTTCTGCACCAGCACGCCGGTGACGACCGCGGCGGCGATCACCACGAGCACCGCTCCGCCGACGACCAGCTTCTTCCTGCGCCGCGAGCCGGCCTCCTCGGCCGCCCGCTGCTCCAGCATCCGCTCACGGGCGGTGCGCTTGCCTTCTCGGTTCTTCTCGCTCATTGCCTTGACATCCACGGTCTGGGGGCCTTCGTCGGGTGCGGGGATGGGAATGGCCGGACGGGTCAGCTCGCCAGCCAGCCGTCGGCCGAGAGCCGGGTGCGGGGCCGCCACAGCAGGAATCCGGCCAGCAGCAGGAAGCCGGTGTCGCGGAGGATCTCCTGCAAGTACTCGGTCTGCGAGGCGTCGACGTGCCCTCCGCCGCCGAAGCAGCCGCAGTCGATCGAGATCCCGCGCGCCCAGGCGGAGGCGATCCCGGCGATGAAGGCGAGCAGCAGCAGCGCCGACACCCCGGCGACCAGGCGGACCCCGAGGCCGATCACCAGCAGCAGGGCGAGCGCCAGCTCCAGGAAGGGCAGCCCGTAGCCGATCGGTTTGACCAGGCCCTCGGGCAGGATCTCGTACGCCCGCACCGCCTGGGCCGCCTCCGCCGGGTCGGCGATCTTCGCCAGCCCGGCCCACCCCCAGACCACGGCCAGGCCGAGCCGCGCGGCCGTACCGATCCACTCGCTCCGGACCGGCACCCGCCGCGGCGCGGGCGCGGAGCCACCGGACTGCACTGCCGGCCCCGCCATCAGGGAACCCCCCTCGGGAAACTCGTTCACTTCCTGACGAACCGTAAGGGATGAAGACCGGTTCCTCCGGATTCACGAATTAAGCCGGACGAGTGACGTTCCGTCCGATTCCCTCGAACACCCCTACGTCACCGGCACCCCTGCATCCGCCCCGGGTCGAACAGCTCCGGCCGCCCCTCGTGCCGCCCCCGCGCGGCCCGCTCCGCCGCGTCCCACCGCGCCGCCTCCGCGCAGGCCACCGCCTCCCGCTCGGCCCGCTCCGCCCCCCGCTTGGCCAGGGCCTGCCCCACCTCGGTGTGCGCGCCGACCGCGGCCCCCAGAGCCAGCGCGGCCGCCGCCGCCCGCAGCAGCACGGCCCGATGAAGCCCAGCCACCCGCTCACCCCTTCGCTAGCCCGGCCACCCCCGTAGACGTGGTTCGTGCACTCGTCCCTCCACTCAACGCCGGTCAACCCCGCCTGATGCGTGTCGCCCCCGCTCTTCACCCGTTCGGGGCCGCCGCGCCGCTGACGCCGACGGAAAAGCCGGCGGCCCGTTCCCCTCGGAGGGGGGAACGGGCCGC